>JBFZEG010000183.1:0-15820 GCA_041306975.1 Gammaproteobacteria bacterium
TGGTCGGCCGCAGGGGTGTCAAATTCCATACCATAAAAAAGCATGACTTCAGGGACAGCCTGACGCGCCTGAAGCAACTCTGGGTATGCGTAATCCCTGTTTACCTTAGAGTGATTAGGCCCACCATGATCGGTGCTCACCATCCAGTCCAAACCATAATTTCGAGCCATCAGGGCGTTCATAGGAATGGGGTAAATGGCATCGCCAGCCAGTTCAGGGGAGGGTGGATTTGTTTCCTCATTCCAGCCGACGCTGTAACGGCTGTGCACATGATGATCGCCGGCAAGCCATCGCTCTTCTGTCAGCTGACTGCCACTGATTGATTCGCTATTGGTAATCAAAAAAGCCGTGGTTGAGGTGATGATGATTGCTGAGCCAAACATTTGAAACGTTTTCATTCAGTTGCCCTTGGCATTAATGTGCATGATCCAGATCGAGTTCAGTATGACTGTTCCCGCCCCAGCAGCTGGAGCCGGTCCGTTCTTGAGGATTGGTGCACAGGCGTTGTGGTGATTCAGGACGTTTATCGATGACGCGCTTGGTGCCATCCGCTTGTCGCTCGATATCAAACGCATCATACAGTTGGCCGGTGACAGTACGCGCCTGATAGATAATTTTCTCTGGCGTAAACTCGATAACCTGGAATAACTGTGTGTCTTCAGCCAGCCTGTCCATCGTCTCGGGCGCTGACTCACCGATCATATACATTTTTGGACCAGATACCGAGACCACATACATGGGGCCGGCGCCATTTAATTGACCAGAAGCGCCGGATGCCACATTTTCTCCGCGCCCATAGGTGTGGTCATGTCCTTGCAGTACCAGATCAACATTAAACTCGTCAAAAACAGGTTGCCAATGTTCGCGCAAGCGCGGATTGTCTCTGCCCTGAGACACAGAAAACATCGGGTGGTGATACGTCACTACGGTCCAGTTGTTTGGGTTGACGCTAAGGACTTCTCTCAACCAGGCAGCCTGAATCTGCATCATTTCATCACTTTGCAAAGCCTGCTGAGAATCCAGTGCGATGTAGCGTACACCTTGATAATCCATGTAAAACACTGTGGTCATCAGCTCAGCAGGCCCATTTCCTGCTGTGGATATATGCGCGGGCCACTGCGGGATCAGCACACGGGGGCCCGATTCCTGCGACAAATACTCATGGTTGCCCGGTGCTGCCACATTCACAATCATACTGTTTATAAAACTGCCGGCGTCAAACCATTCGCCCCACTCGTTGTCGTGGTTGTCGCCTGCACTTGAATTTACCAGATCGCCGGCATGCACCATGACTTGCGCGCGTGGTGCTGTGCTAAAAGCTTCACGAATCACTCGCGAAAAATGCGCTTTGATCGCATTTTGTGCATCACCAAAATAAATTGCTGTGTGCGGGGAGTTGTCGTCGGATGCGGTGCGGAACTGGAACCACTCACTCCACGTTTCATCACCCCTCACTCTGTAGGCATAAAGTGTGTCAGGTAGTAGATTGTTAAACAGGGCCTGATGATGACGTCCTGTGCCATTCATTGTCTCCAGTGTAGTGCTGCTGCCCTGCACAAGCTCAGCCGTCAGATGCAGAGCAGGGGAATCAGCAGCAACACTGATTTGAGCGTAGGTGTCAGCTACATCGGCATGTGTTCGCCAGCTCACTGCCAGACTAGTCGCCGGATCTTGCGTGGCATTAAGCAAAATACGATCCGGGAAAGCTGAAGGCTGGTAAGGGTTTTCACCGGCCGGAACCAGGGTGTTCTGTCCCAGGACCGGCGCTGACAACATCGCAACCAGCAACGCTGTTACTGCAGTTACAGAACGGCAAACATCGATCAGTGAGGAGGGCGTTATTGGCATAATTCATATCCATAGATTGTCAGTATCCAGACATCTTAGTGCTGCTAAATGACATATTTACGAAAACGGGCTGGCCAGACTGTTAATAGATACCCTGACTACGAAGATAGTCTTCGTAATTGCCTTTAAAATCGATCAATCCTGAAGGCTGCATATCGATGATACGCGTTGCCAATGAGCTCACAAACTCTCGGTCATGGCTGACAAAAATCAGCGTTCCGGGATAGTTCTCCAGCGCCAGGTTTAGGGCTTCAATGGACTCCATATCCAGGTGGTTGGTCGGCTCGTCCATGATTAATACATTGGGATTGATCAGGCTGAACTTGCCAAACAACATGCGCGCTTTTTCACCACCGGATAACACTGGCAGGGTTTTATTCACATCATCGCTGGAGAACAACATGCGGCCGAGAGCAGAACGCACCAGTTGTTGATCGCCCTTGGTCCACTGTTTCATCCAGTCAAACAGACTGATCTGCTCAACAAACTCTCCACCATGATCCTGGGCAAAGTAGCCTATTTCCGCTTGTTCTGCCCATTTGAGTTTGCCACTGTCCAACAACACTTCTTGCATCATGCAGCGCAGCAATGTGGTTTTACCGGCACCGTTGGGGCCGATAATCGCTACACGTTCACCGGCTTCAATTTGCAGGCCCAATTTGCTGAATAAAGATTTATCAAACGCCTTGCCGGCATTTTCCATAATCAGCGCTTGCCTGTGCAGACGTTTGTTTTCAACAAAACGTATGTATGGGCTGACGCGGCTGGACGGCTTGACATCCTCAAGCTGGATTTTTTCGATCTGACGTGCCCGCGAGGTTGCTTGTTTTGCCTTGGACGCGTTGGCAGAGAATCGACTGACAAACGCCTGCAGTTCTGTTATCTGAGTCTTTTTCTTGGCATTTTCGCTGAGCAAGCGCTCCCGCGCCTGAGTCGAGGCCATCATAAAATCATCGTAATTGCCGGGGTAAACCCGCAACTCACCGTAATCCATATCCGCAATGTTGGTACATACCGCATTCAGGAAGTGGCGGTCATGCGAAATGATAATGATGGTGCTATTGCGCTGATTTAGTACCTGCTCAAGCCAGCGGATCGTATTGATGTCAAGGTTGTTGGTGGGTTCATCGAGCAGCAGCACATCAGGATCAGAAAACAGGGCTTGTGCCAACAACACACGCAGTTTCCAGCCCGGCGCAATTGAACTCATAAGCCCTGAGTGCTGATCAAGTGGAATATCCAGACCCAGCAACAATTCGCTGGCGCGGGACTCGGCGGTGTAACCGTCCATTTCGGCAAACGGTACTTCCAGTTCCGCAACCGCCATGCCGTCCTCTTCAGTCATGTCTTCCAGTGCGTAAATACGATCGCGCTCGGATTTGACTGCCCACAACTGCTCATGTCCCATGATCACCGTATCCAGTACGGTAAATTGCTCATAGGCAAACTGATCCTGACGCAATTTGCCCAAACGCACATCGGGTTCGAGCATGACTTGCCCGCTGGTGGGGACCAGATCCCCCCCCAGAATTTTCATAAAAGTGGACTTGCCACAGCCATTTGCTCCAATCAAACCGTAGCGTTTGCCTTTGGTGAATTTGACGGACACATTTTCAAACAGGGGTTTGGACCCGAACTGCATGGTGAGATTAGCGGTGGAGATCACGAAAGGCTCGATACTGGCAGTCAATAAAGGCGCGCATACTAGCAGAATCTTCCAGCAAAGTGCTCGCCAATGGCAGAAACAATACCCTAAGCAGTGGTATACCGAGCAGCTTGGTAGCGGAAGATAAGGGTGCAGCTAGCAATATCCGGGTCAATACCCCCAGTGTTAATGCAGAGCACACCATGGTTATGGCCGGGTATTTTCTGATCAGCGCCAAAGGTTGATCATTGTTTGAACAGGCGATATGACGTTTCTGTTCAAGCTCAGCCGTCAATTTCAAAATCTGTAAGCACCGTTCTGCTCGTTTCATGCTGAACCTTGTTCAGGGTTTGCCAGGGTTACGGCGAATCTCTTCGAGAATGGCAAGAATATGCACGCGGGTAGCGGGCAAGGTCAGGCTGCGCCGATAGGTCTTGATACGATTCAGCAGAATGACCACAGCCAGTAGTTGTATCGCTGCAAATGCAGCCAGGGCCAGACTCACGGACGCGGATAGCGAAAACACAATCCATGCCGCTAATACGGTAAGAGCAATCCATGACAGCACTAACATAGGGATGATGAGCAAGCTGCTAACAATCAAGCGGCCTGCATCTTCTTTTGCAAGTGAAATCTCTGCAATCGCCAGTCGGATCAGGGCGGCGGCCATCACACCAAGACTACGTAACCATTCTATGCTGGTGCTGAGATCAGTCTTTACTTTGTCAGTGCCGGGGTCTAGCGGAGCTTCATCCGACATCATCTGCGTCCAAGCAACTGTGCCAGTACAAACCCTCCCAGAAAGGCAATTGCAACCGTCATGCCTGGTTTGGTTTTTGCCAGTTCGGTAAGCTCCTGGACAAAATCCTGGGCCTTGGACTTGCTGGCCATCAGTTGTTCAATCGCCTCATGTTTCAGATCAACGCCGGCGGCTGTCGCTGCATTCTGGAAATGTTTACGCGCTTCAAGAAGTTTATCAAACGCTTCCAGGGCAGCCGCCTTGCTGGCCTCAAACTCGGTATCATCCTGTTTTGTACTGTAGTCTGACGCAGAATATTGTGTTGAATCTACACTCATCATGGTCTCCTGATTACAATTATCGGAATGTCGTATCTTATGTTGTGTGCAGGATTGAGCGTCACTTGACGCCGGATAGAATAACCTTTGCCGCTTGCAGGTGTTCAGCGGCTTCATGACCTAGCGTTGTCAGAAATCCACCATCTTCGTGCTCTACCAACTCCTTTGCATACAAGCGTTTCGCCGCTGCAATCATGTCGGGATCTGCATTGCTGTGAACTTTCAGGCCAACACGAGCGCTGCTGAGATCAAACTTCATCAACAAATCAATTTCATTAATCAGTTCTTTACTGAGACTCATAATGTCCTCACCCCGGTGTTTGTAGCTGTTTTATCGGTAGTTTCAGTCAACTGTGGCGACTGAAATTAAGCTTGTCGTAGCAAAGAAAGTAACACATAAACGCTGTTTAGGGGCTGCTTTATCCTATCAATTTATGATGTATATCAGATTTCTGGCACACAAGCTGATTGTTGACAATTTGACAGTACAGGGTGATTATTAGGTGGTTTTATGCGGCCTATATACCTGTCATCAACAAGGATTATCTACAATTGACTGCATCTGAACAAAAAAGCCCAGGGCAGACACTGTCAGACGGCGCGTTTGAGCGCATCCAGAATGCCATCGTCAAAGGCCAGATTGAACCCGGTTCTCGAATCAGCGAGCAATACTTAAGTACCACATTCGGTATTGGTCGTGGTCCGTTGCGTGAAGCAATCCGGCGGCTCGAAGGACGGCGTCTTGTTGTGCGTATACCCCATGCGGGCGTCAGAGTAGTTTCGCTGAGCTTTAACGAATTGATTGAACTTTATCATGTGCGTGAAGCGCTAGAAGGCATGGCTTGCCGTCTGGCTGCACAAAACATGACAGACACAGAGATCGCGGGGTTGCGTGACGTGCTGTCCATGCACGAACAGCACAGTGGTTTGCAGGCCAATGAATCGTATTACCAGCAGGAAGGTGACCTCGATATTCATTTCCTGATCATTCAAGGCAGCAAGAACCGTACGCTCAGTGAACTGTTATGTGGTGACTTGTATCATCTGCTGAGAATGTACCGTTACCGTTTTTCCACAACCCCCAAACGGCCACAGCAGGCGTTTGCAGAGCATCACCGCATTATTCAGGCCATTGCAGATCGTGATGGCGAACTGGCGGAAATGCTGATGCGCCGTCATATCAGCGCATCTCGCCGAAACATTGAACAACGTATGCAGGAGACATCTCATGATAAAAAAGACACCCGGCCAACGCTTTCGTGACGCAATAGCTGAAGAGCAGCCTTTACAAGTCATTGGTGCCATCAATGCCAATCATGCGCTGTTGGCAAAACGCGCGGGATTCAAGGCTATATATCTGTCCGGGGGCGGTGTGGCAGCCGGGTCACTGGGATTGCCAGATCTGGGCATTAGCGGATTGGATGATGTATTGACTGATGTCAGGCGGATTACTGATGTATGCGACCTGCCACTGCTGGTCGATGTGGACACCGGATTCGGTTCAAGTGCGTTTAATGTGGCAAGAACGGTCAAATCAATGATCAAGTTTGGTGCTGCGGCCATGCATATTGAAGATCAGGTGGGCGCCAAGCGCTGTGGCCATCGACCCAATAAAGAAATTGTCACACAACAAGAAATGGTTGACCGCATCAAGGCAGCCGTTGACGCGCGCACTGACAGCAGTTTTGTGATCATGGCGCGCACGGATGCACTGGCTGTTGAGGGCCTGAATGCCGCTCTGGATCGTGCCGCTGCCTGTATAGAAGCTGGCGCTGACATGATATTTCCGGAAGCCATCACTGAATTGGCGATGTACAAAATATTTACAGATCGACTGAAAGTGCCGGTCCTGGCCAACATTACCGAATTCGGCGCGACTCCTTTGTACACCGTTGAAGAATTGGCGTCAGTCGATATCGCATTGGTACTTTATCCATTGTCAGCATTTCGCGCGATGAATAAAGCGGCAGAAAATGTCTATAACGCCATTCGTCGCGATGGCACGCAGAAAAATGTCATCGACACCATGCAGACGCGTGCCGAGCTTTATGACCGAATCGATTACCACCGTTACGAGCAGCACCTTGACTCTTTGTTCGCTCAACAGAAAAAATAAATTCAGGAGACAAAATCATGGCGGAAACAAAAGTACTGAGTGGCGCAGGTCTGCGCGGACAGATAGCCGGAAAAACTGCGTTGTCGACAGTGGGTGTGTCAGGTTCAGGTCTGACGTACCGCGGTTATGACCTGCAGGATCTGGCTGAGAACTGTCAGTTCGAAGAAGTCGCACATCTGATTCTCAAAGGGCATCTGCCCACGACGGCAGAGTTGACAGAATACAAATCCCGACTGAAGTCTCTGCGCGGATTGCCCAAGGCTTTAAAAGAAGTATTGGAGCGTATCCCCAAAGAGGCACATCCGATGGATGTGATGCGTACCGGATGTTCGGTGCTGGGCAATCTTGAAACCGAGACCAGTTTTGAGCAACAACAGCTGGCCGCAGACAGATTGCTTGCTGTTCTGCCGTCAATCATCTGTTACTGGTACCGGTTCTCACACGATGGCGTACGCATCAACGAGTCGACAGACGACGAATCAATCGGCGCCCATTTCCTGCACATGTTGCATGGTTCAAAACCAAAAGCTTTGCACGAACAAGTGATGAATGTGTCACTGATTCTGTATGCCGAGCACGAGTTTAATGCCTCGACATTTACAGCGAGGGTGTGTGCATCTACCTTGTCTGATATGCATAGCTGTATCACCGGAGCCATTGGATCACTGCGCGGCCCGCTGCACGGTGGCGCTAATGAAGCAGCGATGGAGATGATTGAAAAGTTCAGCAGTGCTGACCATGCAGAACAGGAAATGATGGGTATGCTCGCCCGTAAAGAAAAAATCATGGGTTTCGGACACGCCATCTATAAGGATTCTGATCCGCGTAACGCCATCATTAAATCATGGGCTGAAAAACTGGCCGCCGATGTGGGTGACACCGTGCTTTATCCTGTGTCGGTTCGCTGTGAAGCGGTGATGTGGCGAGAGAAAAAGCTGTTCTGTAATGCTGATTTTTTCCATGCATCGGCCTATCACTTCATGGATATTCCAACAAAATTATTTACGCCCATTTTTGTGATGAGCCGGCTTACCGGCTGGGCTGCCCATGTGATGGAACAGCGCGCCGACAACCGGATTATTCGCCCCAGCGCAGAGTACATTGGCCCGGAACCCAGAACCGTCCCGGCGATCGATTTACGTTGATAACTATTAAACCGCGCTGATTACCAGATGCATGTTGACCACAGTAAAACAGGTTGCCACATAATGAATACTCTTTACAGAAAGCCGCTCCCTAGCACCGAGCTTGATTATTTTGACGCTGCAGACGCTGTCAATTCAATCAGCGCTGGCTCTTGGGAAAAGCTACCCTACACATCACGGGTGCTGGCAGAGAATCTGGTACGCCGCTGTAGCCCGGAGAATCTCACCGCGTCGCTCTCGCAGTTGATCGAGCGCAAACGTGATCTGGATTTCCCGTGGTTCCCGGCACGTGTGGTTTGTCATGATATTCTGGGACAAACGGCGTTGGTGGATCTGGCAGGACTCAGAGATGCTATCGCTGATCAGGGCGGCGACCCGGCACAGGTCAATCCCGTGGTGCCAGTGCAATTAATTGTTGACCATTCATTGGCTGTTGAGTGTGGTGGTTATGACCCTCAGGCCTTTGAAAAAAATCGTGCCATCGAAGACCGGCGGAACGAGGATCGTTTCCATTTTATCGACTGGACTAAACAAGCCTTTAAAAATGTAGATGTGATTCCACCCGGTAACGGCATCATGCACCAGATCAATCTGGAAAAAATGTCACCGGTAATCTACGTTGATAAAGGTGTTGCGTTCCCGGACACCTGTGTAGGCACTGACAGCCATACACCCCATATTGATGCACTGGGTGTCATTGCGATTGGGGTCGGAGGTCTGGAAGCTGAAAACGTGATGCTGGGCCGGGCCTCATGGATGCGGTTGCCGGACATTATTGGGGTGGAGCTCACCGGCAAACTTCAGGAGGGTATTACAGCAACTGATATGGTCCTGGCACTGACTGAATTTCTGCGTCAGTCAAAAGTTGTGGGCGCGTATCTTGAATTTTATGGCGTGGGCGCCGCAGCGTTAACACTGGGTGACCGTGCCACCATTTCCAATATGGCGCCAGAATATGGCGCGACTGCTGCGATGTTTTTTATAGATCAGCAAACCATCGACTATCTCAAATTAACGGGCCGCGAAGACCAGCAAGTCAAGCTGGTTGAGACCTACGCTAAACAGACAGGCTTATGGGCCGACTGTTTAATGAGTGCCGAGTATGAGCGGAAACTGGCCTTTGATTTATCGTCGGTAGTAAGAAACATGGCCGGCCCTAGTAATCCACACGCACGAGTGGCAACGGCAGATCTGGCCAGCAAAGGCATTGCGGTCAATTTGCCTGGGGCTCGCGCGCAGGAAGCTGCGGGACAGATGCCTGATGGTGCGGTGATCATTGCGGCAATCACCAGTTGTACCAATACCAGCAATCCTCGCAATGTGGTGGCGGCAGGCTTGCTTGCCCGCAATGCCAACGCGCTGGGTTTAACGCGAAAACCCTGGGTTAAAACCTCACTGGCTCCCGGATCAAAAACCGTCAAATTGTACTTGCAGGAGGCGGGCCTGGAGTCAGAGCTGGAAAAGTTAGGGTTTGGCGTCGTGGCATTCGCCTGCACAACCTGTAACGGCATGTCGGGCGCCCTCGAGCCGCAGATACAGCAGGAAATTATTGACCGGGATTTATACGCAACAGCCGTTTTATCAGGCAACCGTAATTTTGATGGACGTATTCACCCTTACGCAAAACAGGCCTTTCTGGCGTCACCTGCGTTAGTTGTCGCTTATGCCATTGCCGGCACTATACGTTTTGACATTGAAAAGGATGTGCTAGGCATCGCTGACGGACGTGAGATTCGTTTAAAAGATATCTGGCCCACTGACAAAGAGATTGACGCAGTTGTTAAAGCATCAGTTAAACCCGAACAGTTCAGGCAGGTCTATATACCGATGTTTGATCTGGATCGAACAACTCAAAACAATGTCAGCCCCCTATATCACTGGCGCGTGGCATCCACTTACATCCGCCGTCCACCTTACTGGGAAGGTGCTCTGGCCGGTACACGCACCATGACCGACATGCGTGCTCTGGCTGTACTCGGTGACAATATCACCACCGATCATTTATCACCGTCCAATGCCATTATGATGGACAGCGCTGCCGGTGAATATCTGCAAAAAATGGGCTTGCCGGAGGAAGACTTCAATTCATACGCAACCCACCGAGGCGATCACCTGACGACACAACGTGCCACGTTTGCCAATCCAAAGTTGCTGAATGAAATGGTGGTTGTTGATGGCAAAATCAAACAGGGATCCCTGGCCCGTATAGAGCCGGAAGGAACGATTACCCGCATGTGGGAAGCGATTGAGACCTACATGGATCGCAAGCAGCCGCTAATCATTATCGCGGGCGCCGATTATGGACAAGGATCATCGCGAGACTGGGCAGCCAAAGGCGTGCGTCTGGCGGGCGTAGAGGCCATAGTGGCAGAAGGATTCGAGAGAATTCATCGCACCAATCTGATTGGGATGGGTGTATTGCCACTTGAATTCAAAGCCGGCACGACGCGTAAAACACTTGCCATTGACGGCACTGAAACCTTTGATGTGGCTGGCGAGCGCCAACCCCGCAGTGATCTGACGCTGATCATTCATCGCCGCAACGGTGAGACAGTGACTGTGCCGGTCATCTGCAGGCTGGACAGCGACGAAGAAGTATCCATCTATGAAGCTGGTGGCGTGCTGCAACGTTTTGCGCAGGATTTTCTGGAGTCTACCGTTGGGGGTGCCGTGTGAATCATCAACAGAACGCTTTTGGAAGACAGTTAAAGATTCCTGCCACCTATATCCGGGGGGGTACCAGCAAGGGTGTGTTCTTTGTACTTGATGAATTGCCGCAGAATGCACAGGTTCCCGGTAAGGACCGCGATCAGTTGTTACTCAGGGTGATTGGCAGTCCTGACCCCTACGGCAAACAGATAGACGGCATGGGCGGTGCAACGTCGAGCACCAGCAAGACGGTCATTGTCAGCAAAAGTTCAAAACCGGATCATGACGTGGATTATCTGTTTGGCCAGGTGTCCATCGATAAAGCATTTGTCGACTGGAGCGGCAATTGTGGCAATTTGTCGGCCGCAATCGGCGGTTTTGCCATCACCAAAGGCCTGATTGATGCCGGCAAGGTTCCCCGCGATGGTATCTGCGCCGTGAGAATCTGGCAGGCCAACATTAGCAAAACGATTATTGCGCATGTGCCAGTATGCGCGGGTGAAGTGCAGGAGACCGGAGATTTTGAACTCGATGGCGTGACGTTCCCGGCTGCCGAGGTTGTACTGGAGTTTATTGATCCAGCAGATGAAGGGGAAGGGGATGCCGGTGGTTCCATGTTCCCCACCGGCAATCTGGTGGATGAGCTTGACGTGCCGGGTATCGGAAATTTGAATGTCACCATGATCAATGCTGGCATCCCGACTATTTTTGTGAATGCCGCGGATATCGGTTACCAGGGGACGGAGCTTCAGGACGCCATCAACAGTGATCACAAAGCGCTGGCCATGTTTGAAAATATTCGCGCCGCCGGGGCGCTGAAAATGGGTTTGATCAAACACATCAGTGAGGCTGCAAGCCGACAGCATACGCCCAAGGTGGCATTTATTTCGTCACCAAAAGACTATGTGTCGTCCGCAGGCAAGCCTGTCAGCGCGGCTGAAATTGATTTGTTAGTCAGGGCGCTGTCGATGGGCAAATTGCATCACGCCATGATGGGCACGGCAGCCGTGGCAATAGGGACTGCGGCAGCGATACCCGGAACACTTGTTAATCTGGCTGCAGGCGGGGGTAACCGGACGGCGGTCAGGTTTGGACATCCGTCGGGCACCTTGCGGGTCGGTGCAGAGGCGACTCAAGTCAATGGCGAGTGGACTGTTAATAAAGCCATCATGAGTCGCAGTGCCCGAGTGCTGATGGAAGGTTGGGTGCGCGTTCCTGCCTGATCAATCGCGGGTTCATGATTTGGAGGATCTGATCGGTAACACGGTGGTTGCCTTAATTTCCTCCATAACAAAACTGGCAGTGACGTCAAAAAGATCCGCATCAATCAGTTTCTGGTAAAGACGGTCATAACCCGGCATATCAGGCACAACGGCTTTGAGCAGATAGTCAATTTGGCCGCCCAGACGATAGACTTCCAGTACACCTTCAACACCTTGCACCACTGAATTGAATTTCTCTGCCCATGCCGCATTGTGCTGATTGGTGCGGATAGTGACAAATACCGTCAAACCAAGACCCAGCTTGGCAGGGTTCAGCAGGGTTACGCGTTGGCGAATCACGCCGCTTTCCTCAAATTTTTGTATGCGCCGCCAACAGGCAGACTTTGAGATAGCAATTTTTTCGGCCAGATCAGCCACCGACAAGGAGGCGTCCTGCTGCATCAGTTCAAGCAGTTGACGGTCCTGCGAATCCAGTTCTATGTTCATCAGCTACGCCTCTGCGATAGTCGCCAGCAATCCGGTTGATTGTTCCTAAATTCATCAATTAATTGAAACATTGGTTCGCATAATTTAGCATTATTAACACATTAAGGCACAATGTTTCATTCTGGAGACTCTAAACTACTGTCATCCAATATTCAGTCAGGCCGGGTTTATGAGCACGTTAATCGAAAAAATTCGCCAGGGTGTGATCGGTCACAACATGCCCGTTGAAACCGTCTTCGGCTTAAAACCTCTGGTGTATGCCGACTATACGGCGTCCGGACGCGGCCTCGATTTTATTGAAGATTTTATCCGCCATCAGGTGCTGCCGTTTTACGCTAATACCCATACTGAAACCACGTTAACAGGCGCCACAACAACCGCGTGGCGGGAATCGGCCCGACGCATGGTGCGTTCAGCCGTTAACGGACAGCAGCACGATAAGGTTATATTCTGTGGCTCAGGCGCAACGTCGGCAATCAATAAACTGATCGATATCATGAATCTACGATTACCTGCTGAACTTGATTCTCAGTGCGGGTTATCCGGGTGCATCGCTGATGAAAGTCGCCCCGTGGTGTTTATCGGCCCTTATGAGCATCACTCCAATGAATTGCCCTGGCGTGAAAGTATTGCCATCGTTGAAGTGATTCCCCTCAACACTGATGGCGGCATCGATATCGCAGCGCTGGAATCCGCCTTGCTCAGGCATCAGCACCGCACCTTGTTGATCGGCAGTTTCTCGGCAGCCTCCAACGTCACTGGCATCAAAACCGATGTTGCCATGGTGACGTCAGTGCTTAAACGTTTCGGAGCATTGGCTTGCTGGGACTATGCAGCTGCCGGCCCTTATGTCCCAATCAACATGAACGCAGAGCATCCACTGGATGCTGTTTTCCTGTCGCCGCATAAATTTGTTGGCGGTCCCGGAACGCCCGGAATACTGGTTGCCAAACAAGCCTTGTTTCTGAACAAAGTGCCTGCGGTGGTTGGTGGTGGCACTGTGTTATACGTGACCCCTGAAGATCATGTGTTTGTAACTGATGTAGAGCGCAGGGAGGAGGGTGGCACACCGGCAATTATCGAATCAATACGCGCAGGACTGGTGTTCTCACTTCAACAGCAGGTGGGCACTGATGTCATACAAGCGCGCGAAAGTGCCATGTGCCAGCAGGCGATGACCAGACTCATGCGCTGCAAAAACATTGAAATTCTAGGCGGCGATACCTGTGAGCGACTGCCAATATTTTCTATGAGAATTCGACACAAGGGCCAAGAACTGCATTATGGGTTTGTGGTGTCTCTGTTAAATGATCTGTTTGGCATACAGGTCAGAGGTGGATGTTCGTGTGCCGGCCCATATGCCCATACATTGCTGAAGATGGACATGGACTACAGCCGGAAAATCGAATCTGCCGTGGTTAACGGGGTATCTGTGTTAAGACCCGGTTGGATACGTCTTAACTTTAACTACTTTATCTCTGATGAAGAATTTGCCTACCTGCTTGGAGCATTGGAACTGGTTGCGGAAATCGGCTGGCGAATATTGCCTGAGTATCAGTACGACCCGGTGTCTGGGGTCTGGCGCCATCATTCACGCCTTTCTGGCGGGCCTCATGCCGGGGTCACAAAACCATCGGTTGAAAACATTGACTGGAATACACTGATAAACACACCGTTGTCGGCTCCAGACCGGCAACCGTTATTGCTGAACTGTGATATGGCGCTGGCAGAGGCCAGGCACACACTGTTATCAACAGCAGGCCAGGCCGAGGTGATTGATGTCCAGTTACCCGATCCGCATAAGTCCATGCGTTGGTTTATGCAGCCAGGTGAGGCGCGGGACCTTTTACGCCAGATGGGCTAAAAGGGTATTAGGTACCCGTCAATCTTGGTCCTGCATTTGCAATTAATTGTAGCCTGGGAAAGTATTTCCGGGTTTCACGGTTATATTCCCTTGTCTGCATCACAATAAAACAGGCGGTTGCTCAGTAACCGACCTGCACAATGAGCAAGGGATGATGTTAAAAAATAAAAACTTCAGTCAATTGTATGTCGCGATTACTACGTCCGCTTGTGTGCTGGGTGTGCTCGCGCCACTGTCCTCACTGCAGGCGCAGGAAGTGATTCCACAACTGACTCGCATCGATGAAACTGCCGCCAATATCACGCTGGACGGGCGCCTTGACGAAGGTGTCTGGCATCAGATTCCGGTGATTGATGGCATGCAGGTCATTTTGCCTGACACCCTTGAAGAGGCATCCCTCAGGACCGAAACCAAGATTTTTTATACTGAACGTGGCATCTATGTGGGTGTTATGAATCATCAGGATACCAATACCTTGGTGGCAAGGATGACGCCGCGCGATACCCGCCTTGAACGCGATGGTGTGGTGATCAGTATCGATGCCTCCGGAGAAGGTCTTTACGGCTACATGATGCGTGTCAATCTGGGCGGTTCCAAAACCGATGGCACTATCTTGCCGGAACGTTCCATGAATATGCAGTGGGATGGTTCGTGGGATGCTGTCACCAGTGTGGTTGATGGCGGCTGGGTGGCTGAATATTTCATCCCTTGGTCGATGATGGCACTGCCGCAAGTCGCTGGTGACGTGCGAAGAATAGGCGTTTATACCGAACGTCAGGTGGGTTCTATGAACGAGACCTGGTCATTTCCACCCCTGCCAACCACCGTGAATGAGTTCCTGTCAGCCTTCCAGAAATTTGAATTGCAGGACATTGAGCCGCGACGACAAATTACTTTTTATCCCTATTTGTCGTCGGAATACGATGCTATCCGCAATGACAATGAGGTCAGGGCGGGCGCAGAGGTATTCTGGCGGCCTACAACTAATACGCAGCTTTCCGCGAGCTTGAATCCTGATTTTGGTAACGTCGAGACAGACGACGTGGTGGTAAACCTCACAGCATTTGAAACCTTTTTCCCTGAAAAACGCGCATTTTTCCTTGAAGGTCAGGATGTGTTTGCCACCTCGCCCAGAAACCAGAGCCCGCGCGGCCCGGGTGGTCCAACAACCATGTTGAACACCCGACGAATTGGCAGTGCGGCCTTATATGACATACCAGCAGGGGTCAGAACCGTTGCAACCGATGTCAGTGCACAATCTGACTTGACCGGCGCAGTGAAGTTTACCGGCCAAAACGGCTCGTGGCGTTACGGTACCTTGATGGCTTCTGAAGCCGATATGGATATTCTCGGAACACGACCTGACGGCACGGTTGTTAAACTGGATGCTGAAGGTCGCGATTTCACGGTAGGTCGATTGCTGTATGAAGACACTGTGGGTGGCGGGCGTCGATCCATTGGATGGATGGGCACGTCGGTTGATCATTCCAAAGTAGACGCTACCGTTAACGGTATCGATATGCATTATTTCTCAGCAAATGCGCGCTGGGTGTTTGATGGTCAGTTGCTGCATAGCGACGTGAATGGTGTGCAGGGGCAAGGTGCGATAGCCGACCTTATTTTCCAACCACAACGTGGCCGGCAACACAGGATTGCTGCCGGATATCATGACGATAAACTTGAGCTTAATACACTTGGATTTTTGACACGTAATGACTTGATGCATGTTGACTACTTCTACACACGGAATGAGTCAAATGTCGAAGG
>JBFZEG010000210.1:0-6935 GCA_041306975.1 Gammaproteobacteria bacterium
GTGTATTCAGTGCGACATGGCCCGGTGCTTGCGCATAATCTGCGCGCCGCTGTCGGTGGACACGCGTTGATGGAATACACGGCGCAGTCCAACGCACTGGCATTGCTGGCAACCGGCCATGGTGGCGCATTGATGAGTTACGGGACGTTTGCGATGGGCAGCAAACTGTCAGCGCCGCTGCTGGGTCGCTGGAAAGATTATCTGGATCAATCGTTTATGCGCCGGCATCGCTTGGCGGATCAAGCATAAAACTGCCCAGGGCAACGTGCTCGCCGTTGATCAGCAGTTCCACCCTGTGCTCGCCGGCATAGTGCTGCCGCGTTGTCATCGCTGCCAGTGACAGGCGTTTGCGCAGGGTTATCTGCTCCCCGGCCGCCAGATCGCAGGCAGTGAGTTTAAAAACCTTGGGGCGGGTGCTGCCATTGGCTTTGACGTAATGCACCACAAAGTCGATAAGCAAGCGCTGGGTAGTATCAGCCAGGCTGTGAACTGAACAGGACAAGGTAACCGAGTCACCTTCTTGAACCCGAGCAGGACTGATGCTGGCATCGTTGATCTGCACTTGTGCCTGCTGACCAAATCCCATCAGTGCCAACGCCCGAGGATGAGCGTCTTTTACCGCCACACGTAACGCATGTTTCACCAGCCAGGCGCGTGGCTCGGGCGCGTCACGCAGCCAGCGCTCGGCCGTGTCCAGCATGATGTCCGCATTGTCTTTACCGATGTCGTTCAGATTATTGGCAACGGAGCGGCGCACATACAGTGAGCTGTCATCCTTGAGTGCATCCAGCAAGGCAATGACCGGCGCAGGATCTTTCTGAAATGCGGGCAGTCGGCCAGCCCACGGCAGACGTGGCCGCGTGCCTTCTGAAATCAGCCTGCGGACGTGTTCGCTGGGGTCATTCAGCCAGCTCTCCAGTGTGCGCAGCGTTGCTTCGGTATGTTGCAGCAGAAACGGTCGGATACTGAATTCTGCAGTGAAACGCTGCGTCAATTCATACTGTGCGCGCATGGAGGCATCAAAATGTGCAAGACCGTAGCGCGCCACAAAAAACGTGTGGGGCATAAACAAAAACGGTGCCAGCGTATTGCCTTCGCGATCTTCAGTCGCGGAATTCACCGCCACATCGGGGCGTGGTGGCGGCAATGACGCCAGCAGGATGTCGACGGCTTGTTCGTAATCCTTCGGCAGCGCGTGATGCAGGCCATCAGCCATGTGCCAGCCGCGCGGCATCAGCTCCAGCGTTTCATAATCAGGCAGCACATAATCCAGAAACTTCTGTGCATCAAAAGCTGGGTGCGCCTGAGTGATCATCGCCGCAATACGCCGGGGCACATCCCTGCCATACATGTTTTTCAGAGGTTCTGCCATCAACAGGGTTCCTTGGAAACGACTACAGACGCGGTACTATTGATCACTAAAGCCCGGTTGACGGCCAGTACACTTAGGGCCGCATCACCTTTTGTTCGCTTTCGCGCAGCGACCAGATCAGACCCAGACCAAAGCCGGCATTAAACTTATTTTCAAACAACGGGCTGCGAATGTTTGCAGCGCCATGATGAAAGCTAGTCTGTATGCTGGCGAACATGCGCGCTTTGTTGCTGATATGCCAGGTACCGGAAAAATTCAGGCCGGTGCCGAAATAACCACCCTTCGCCCGATACGTGGTGCGATCCACCTGCCTGAACTCATTGCTGACATCAAAAAAGTAACCATGAACGTCGCGGGTCGCCCACAAAGGTTTCAGCGATACGGTTGCTTCAAGTTGTGGATGGAATGCACCGTAGTGCCGGTATCGCAGCATGGGTTCAAACACATAACCATGATGGTCAACACCACCAAAGTCAGTTGAGAATGCCGCACGTGTTTGCAGCGCCAGCTGAATTTCCGAGCGGCTGGTATCGCTGAACTCAAATTTTTGCAGGTGGAAAACCAGTTGTGGGCCGACTTCAAATATAAAATCCAGATCTGGCATGCCCTCGCGCAGCTCATTGCCTTCACTCTCCGAATCAAACGCCGCCGCAAATGACAGCGATAACTCATAGTTGCTGTTTTCGGAGGCCACCGCGCGCGCAGCGCCGCCATCGCCGATACGCAGCACATCACCACGGTACACCACGTAAGGCAAGCCGAGACCGCGCGTTTGAACTTCATCGGATGACGGGTAATGTGGCTGCACCAGCACCCCGCCACCCAGACCGAGTTCCCAAAGAGGTTTCTCGATGAGCTCTGGCTCCGCCGCCAGTATTGGCATGCTGACAGTTGAAGTTGCCAGAAACACAACAGATGATTTCAGGAGATGGAATGTCTTCATAAATTTTCCAGAGTGTGGGCAATCCGCGCGCCGGCTTCGGCGAGTCGCCGTGTGGCGATGATGCGCATCTCTTCTTGGTACGCTTCAGTCAGCGTAACGGCTTCCAGATCATTTCCAGTACTTTCGCTGCGCACCACAAGGCTGGTTATGGATTCCGGGTAGACCGTGCTTTGCAGGATGTCACGGCTCTCTTGTAACCAGCGGGTTGGATGGAATCCAAGTTGTGCAGGATCCGCGTAAACCTCAGAACCCATCGCGACCAGCACGGGCAGTGACTGTGATACCGGTGTTTCGCGAAGCGCACGGTCCCATGCCGAATGCAGATTGCCGACACTCAGGCGTATGCCATTGCCACCGCGGTCGCCTTCAGGGAACAGGTTTTGCGACACTAATCCGCCGGTGTGCAAAGGTTGGTGAATATCGCCGATCAGGTGTAACAGCCAGCTCAATGCAACGGCTTGCTCGGCGGGGTCGGAGGCGTTCTGCAATTGAAAAATGGCAAAGTCCAATCCGTTTGCCACATTATCTACATGCGATCGCTGCTGAATCTGCTCTGCCGGTATTCCGGCGATGTCTGGCCGCGGATCGGTATTTACATAGACTGCGCCATGGCGTACGGCTTCATCGCGCAGCCAGGCACCATCGATCCAGTGCCAGTTCGGATTATCAAAACGGGCACTGTCATCTCCTTCAAAACCGCGTGCAATATCCGGCCAGATCGCAGCCTGACCGAGCTGCCACTGCGCCTGGGTGTTGCTGTCCGCGGCTTTGATATCATCGGGCATGGTGTCCACAAAGTCCTCATCAAAGCGTGGGTGTGCACGTAACATCAGCATGACCTGTTCGCGGGTGTCTACTGACATCAATGCCCAGGCCACATCGGCAGACAGGCGATGCCCGACTGCATCCCAGGCAGTCGCTGTGAGCGGCAGCAACAACATGGCTGTTGCCCCTGAGACAGCAAGCATGAGGCTGCGGGATTTTTTGTGAAAACGTGAGCAGAACAACTGGGTGCGCTTGATAAACATAAAAAGGCTTCCTGTCTTGGATTTTGCGCACAGTGTAGCAGAGGCTTATGACATTCAGCGTGTCGTTATCACGCACTGTCGTCGCACGGTCAGGCGATGTTAAGTGGATGCTGTTCAGCGTTTGTCATTGAGGTATAGTCGCGCTGTGAGCGGGGTCATAAACGCAGGAGTTATCAGCGCGCAGGCAAAAAAATGCCCACGTGAAGCGTTTGGCTCACACGTGGGCGAGTTATCACCCATCAATGGAAAAGGGGAGAGTCTGTTCCATTCAAGCCACCAGCAGGGAAGTGCCGATGCTTGATTCGTGTAATGCATTAGCTGTGCCATGTTTTTTTAAAATTTTTTACTTGTTGAAATTAAAGACAAAACTATTTTTTTAAGAGTCTGTAATGTATTTTCGGTACGTAAACTGCGTCTTTACACAGATGCGGAACGGTTCTTTTTGGGTCTTTCACGGTGATATTGCACTGGTTTGGGGCGCAAAAGGGTGCGGGATTGGCAAGATGCTGTCTTAGGGGAATGTGGCCAATGGAGCCGTCTGAGTTGAAACAAGTGCTGGTTCATGAAATCGATTTCAGCGCAATCAGAGCACAAGGTGCTGGTGGCCAGAATGTCAACAAAGTGTCGTCAGCCATTCATCTGCGTTACGACGTCAGGGCCTCGTCACTGCCCGACGATGTCAAAGCACTGGTACTGGATCTGCGTGACCGGCGCATGACCGCGGAAGGCGTGATAGTGATCAAGGCACAACGTTTCCGCACTCAGGAGAAAAACCGCGAAGATGCCATCAAACGCTTGCAGGCGCTCGTCGATGCCGCCTGTGAGGTAGCCCCGGCGCGTCTCGCCACCCGCGTGCCGAGGGCCGCCAAACGTCAGCGCCTTGATGAAAAGCGCAAGGTATCCACCATCAAGTCCTTACGCGGCAAGCCAATTGCCGAGTAAACTCCGGTATCGAAATTTTACAAGAGATCAGCACCATGGTACGACCCTTTCAGCTGCGACCTTTTCATCTGGCCATTCCTGTCCGTGATCTGGACGAAGCCCGCGAGTTTTATGGCAAGCGCCTGAATCTGCCGCAAGGACGCAGTTCCGAGCAGTGGATAGATTACAACCTGTTTGGACACCAGCTAGTGGTGCATTTAAATCCGAATCTGGGCAAAGAGGGATCGGTGCATCAGCATTCCAATCATGTGGATGGTCACGGTGTACCCGTGCCGCATTTTGGTGTGGTGTTAACCATGGAGGAGTTTGCCGAGTTCGAACAACAATTGCGGGCCATGGGCACAGAATTTGTGATTGAGCCCTACATTCGCTTTAAAGGTCTGGCGGGCGAACAGGCCACCATGTTTTTTAAAGATCCGTCCGGAAATGCCCTGGAGTTCAAGGCATTCCGGGATATCGAATCGCAGTTGTTTGCGGTCTGATCAGTACACTTCAAACAGACCGGCGCCGCCCATACCACCACCAATACACATGGTGCACACCACGTATTTGGCGCCGCGACGTTTGCCTTCGATCAGTGCGTGGCCAACCATACGCGCGCCACTCATGCCGTAGGGGTGACCAATAGAAATGGCGCCGCCGTTGACGTTCAGCAGTTCGTTGGGGATGCCCAGCTTGTCGCGGCAGTAAAGCACCTGCACGGCGAATGCTTCATTGAGCTCCCACAGGCCGATGTCTTCCATCTTCAGGCCAAAACGCTTGAGCAATACCGGGATGGCAAACACTGGGCCAATGCCCATTTCGTCAGGCTCGCAGCCGGCAACAGCCATGCCACGGTAAGCGCCCAGTGGCGTCAACCCGCGTTTTTCAGCTTGTTTGCTGTCCATCAGGATGCTGGCTGAGGCGCCGTCTGACAACTGGCTGGCATTACCGGCGGTAATGCAGCCGCCTTCAATCACAGGCTTCAGGCTTTGCAGGCCTTCCAGGGTGGTTTCCGGGCGGTTGCCCTCGTCTTTGGTCAGCTTGACAGTTTTAAAACTGATCTCGCCGGTGGCTTTGTCAGCCACGCCCATGGATGACTCCATGGGTGCGATTTCCTGATCGAACTTGCCAGCGGCCTGAGCTGCTGCAGTACGCTGCTGGCTTTGAAAGCTGTATTCATCCTGAGCGTCACGGCTGATGCCATAACGCTTGGCAACAATCTCGGCGGTCTGCAGCATGGGCATGTAGGCATGCTGCGACAGTGCGACTACATTCGCATCAACCGTGCGGAATTTGTTGCGATGATCGTTCTGCACCAGGCTGATCGATTCGAGGCCGGCACCCACCACAATGTCCATGTTGTCGACGATGATCTGTTTGGCAGCCGTGGCAATAGCCATCATGCCCGAGGCACACTGACGATCAATACTCATGCCGGAGACGCTGCTGGGCAGGCCTGCCGCCACACCGGCAAGCCGGCCAATATTGTAGCCGGTAGTGCCTTGCTGGACGGCACAACCCATCACCACATCATCAATCTCATGGGGCGCGATTCCCGCGCGTTTGACGGCTTCGCGAATGGCATGTGCACCCAGGGTTGGGCCTTCCGTGTTGTTAAAGGCGCCGCGATAGGCTTTTCCAATCGGGGTTCGGGCGGTTGCCACGATGACTGCTTCTCTCATGATGGGTCCTTCTAGTCGCTTGACTGCGTGTTGAGACAAAATGAATCAAAATTAGAACAGTTGTTCGTGCCTCAGTGTAGCCGAAGCCCTATTCAAATCCCAAGCGTAATCATGACGATGATTCTGACGTGAAATTTGGTGTAACTGACCTTTCTGTAGCAGTTCCTGACTTTTGCATCATTGCCGTTGGGCCGCCCTTGTGCTAGCGTCAGCTTGATCCTGCTTGACCAACAACAAAGAATAACAAGGCTGATCTGTCCCGGCAGACGGCGAATCGGAGGAAATATGAAAGCACGAATGCATCCCTTACAGGGCAGGCGTTTGTTGAGCCTGACAAGCCTGTTGTCCGCAGCGACATTGGCGGCTGCCTTATCCGCGCCGTTGTCTGCACAGACCCCCCCGCCTGATCTGAGCAGTCGCGTTGGCGATTTCTCGCTGCTTGATCAGAACGGCTACTTTCATCACATGAGCTGGTACGACAATCGCAAGGCGATTGTATTGCTGGTGCAGGCAAGTGGTAGTGATGCATTCCGTCAGGCATTGCCTACGTTTGCTGCGCTGCAGGCCAGTCATCAGGATGACTTCCAGTTTTTTATGCTCAACCCGCTGGGTGAGTCGCGAGAGTCTGTCATAGATGCCGTTGCTGACATTGGTCAGACAATACCGGTGCTGATCGATGACGCGCAAATCATAGCCGAATCCATGAACGTGCAGACAGCCGGCGAAGCGCTGATTTACGATCCGCGTTCGTTCCGTCTGGTTTACCGCGGTCCGGTCTCCGGGCTTGAAAAAGCGCTGTCCGAGATTAATGCCGGACAGGCAGTGAGTAATCCTGTAATAGCCGTGACGGGTGAGGCGATTGAATATGCTGCGCGTGATCACAACATGGCGCGCACAGTATCGTACTCTCAGGAAGTGGCGCCTATTCTTGCCCAGAATTGTGCTAGCTGCCACCGTGACGGTGGTATCGCTCCATTCGCACTGGA
>JBFZEG010000043.1:0-13823 GCA_041306975.1 Gammaproteobacteria bacterium
CGCTGGCCGGGGAATTACAGACATTCAGAGAAAACACCAATGCCAATAATGGCTTGTTTTTCGACAGCAACTGGCAGTTGTTTGGCGCAGAGGGCGGTGCCGGGCGCATTACCCGTATGGACAGCTCCGGAGCAGCGAGTGTCGTGATTGACCAGCACAGTGGCGCGCCGTTTAACAGCCCCAACGATCTGTGGATTGACGCGGATGGCGGTATCTACTTCACCGACCCGCGTTACGGTGATGAATCGAATAATCCCCAGCCCGGCTACTACGTTTATTACCTTGCGCCAGGCGCCACTGAGGCACAGGCAATCATCACTGATCTGGTCAAGCCAAATGGCGTGATTGGCACCCGTGACGGCTCTACGCTCTATGTCGCGGATCATCTGGGCAACCAGACATTTGCATACACCTTGAGCGCACCGGGTCAGGTCAACAATAAACGGCTGATCGCACCCCAAGGTTCTGACGGTCTAACGCTGGATGAAGCCGGTAATCTTTACCTGACCGGAGGCCGCAATATCTCCGTGTACAGTGCAGGTGGCCAGCTTCTTGAGTCGATTGAATTTCCACTGGCACCGGCCAACATGACCTTTGGCGGGGCAAACCGGGATGTGTTGTTTGTGACGGCGCGCACCAGTGTGTTTGCGCTGCAAATGGCGGTCAAGGGCATGTACTGAACAGCTGGATTGACAATTCCCCGCTGACATCGTGCTTGATGCCCGCGGGGATTTTTAATATCCATTAGTTGCGAATCAGATAATCAAATGCACTGAGCGCTGAGCGGGACCCGTCGCCCATGGCAATGATAATCTGCTTGAAAGGTATATTGGTGACATCACCTGCTGCAAATACGCCGGGTATATTAGTTTGTCCTTTGGCGTCGATTTCAATTTCACCATGACGTGTTGTGGTGACGGTGCCCTTTATCCACTCGCTGTTTGGCAATAAACCAATCTGTACAAAAATGCCGTCCAGAGTCAGTGAGTGCACTTCATCTGTGCGACGGTCTTTGTACTGCAATCCGGTCATTTTCTGTCCGTCACCAAGGATTTCCGTGGTTTGAGCCATAGTAATGATATCGACGTTGGGCAGGCTGCGCAGCTTGCGTTGCAGGACTTCGTCTGCGCGCAATGTGTCTGAAAACTCCAGAACGGTCACGTGTTTCACGATGCCGGCAAGATCAATTGCAGCCTCGATACCCGAGTTTCCGCCGCCAGCCACCGCCACACGTTTGCCTTTGTACAAGGGGCCATCACAGTGCGGACAATAGGCAACACCTTTGTTTCTGTATTGTTGTTCGCCAGTGACATTCAGCTCGCGCCAGCGCGCTCCGGTGGCCAGAATCACAGACCTGGCCTTGAGTGATGCGCCACTGGCAAAGCGAACTTCGTGATATCCACCTGGTGCAGCAGCAGGCACCAGGGCCGACGCTCTTTGCAGATTCATGATATCGACGTCGTAATGCTTGACGTGCTCTTCCAGTTCACGTGCAAGACGCGGGCCTTCGGTTTCCTGCACAGATATAAAATTTTCGATAGACAGGGTGTCCAGCACCTGTCCCCCAAAGCGCTCTGCCGCGACACCGGTACGGATACCTTTACGTGCTGCGTAAATTGCGGCGGCAGCGCCAGCCGGGCCGCCACCGACAATCAATACCTCAAAGGGTTCTTTGGTATTCAGTTTGGCAGCCTCACGTGTTGCTGAGCCGGTATCGATTTTTGCAAGAATTTCGTCAACACCCATGCGACCCTGGGCGAAAAGCTGCCCATTCAGGTAGATACTGGGCACAGACATGACCTGGCGCGAATCGACTTCCTGCTGAAACAGGGCGCCATCAATGGCGATATGTTTGATGTGAGGATTAAGCACCGCCATGACGTTCAGGGCCTGAACGACATCCGGGCAATTCTGGCAGGACAATGAAAAATATGTCTCGAACAGAAACTCACCTTCGATGGCTTTGATCTGGGCTGTTTTTTCATCGGACAGCTTCGGTGGGTGCCCGCCGGTTTGCAGCAATGCAAGGATCAGTGAGGTGAATTCATGTCCCATCGGTATGCCGGCAAACTGCAGATGCATTTCCGAATCCGTTCTCTGCAGTCGAAAAGATGGGCGACGAGTATCATCGCCA
This sequence comes from Gammaproteobacteria bacterium, assembly GCA_041306975.1. Classification (GTDB taxonomy): domain Bacteria; phylum Pseudomonadota; class Gammaproteobacteria; order Pseudomonadales; family Pseudohongiellaceae; genus Pseudohongiella. The sequence goes on from JBFZEG010000043.1 coordinate 2,135, forward strand.
TCTTCGCGCAATGTGATTTTTCCGCATAGCCCGGCAATCTCCTGCAGCAGTGATTGCAGCTCGCGCGACTTGTCACTGTTGTCCAGAGACGCAACTATCTCGAAAGGTCGAACCACCTTTTCCAGATATGCCTTCAACTGGGTCTTTAAATTGGCGTCAAGCATCACAGTTTACTCTCTGATACGAATTTCAGGGAAAAAAACCCGGGCAATCAGCGCCCGGGCTTCTGTTCGGGCTTATTACGACTCAGATCTTACCTACCAGATCCAGTGAAGGAGCCAGTGTTGCCTCGCCCTCTTGCCATTTTGCCGGACACACTTCCCCTGGGTGTGATGCCACGTACTGAGCTGCTTTGACTTTTCGCAGCAATTCCGATGCATCGCGGCCGATGCCGCCGGCAGTGATTTCCACTACCTGAATCTTGCCTTCGGGATCTACAACAAACGTTCCGCGTTCGGCCAGACCAGCTTCTTCAATCATCACTTCAAAGTTGCGTGTGATGGTACCAGTCGGGTCACCAATCATCGGGTATTGAATTTTGCGGATGGTGTCTGAACTGTCATGCCATGCCTTGTGTGTGAAATGAGTGTCGGTAGACACGCTGTATATTTCCACACCACGGCTTTGAAACTCGGCATAGTTATCTGCCAGATCGCCAAGCTCTGTCGGGCACACAAAGGTGAAGTCAGCGGGATAGAAAAACACAACCGACCACTTGCCCTTCAGATGTGCGTCGGTGACTTCAATAAATTTGCCATTGTAATAGGCGGTTGCTTTAAATGGTTTAACGTCAGTATTGATCAATGACATGTGATTACTCCTTTATCGTATAGCCGGGTTTGGCGATTACTAAGACGGGCGCGACGATAAAGGCTTTATTTGAATAGTTGAAATAGAATATAAAATTTCTTCTGATAGATTTTATAAATGAGAAGTAGTAGCGGCAGCGTCTACAGTTAAAAGAAAGCTGTGATGCTCAGATACAGGAACACTACAATGACAACAAGCAGGCTGATTGACTTACCGGGTTCACGCAAAAACACCTGAAGCTGGGTTTCTGCTTCTCCCCGTGCACGAGCTGACTCATAGTCTGCTCTCATGCGTCGGGCGCGCTCTTGCTGATAGATGTCGAGCAAGCCGCGTGCTTGCTCATAGTCTGTCTCATCATTGAGCCAGATGGCGGGCATGGAGATGCCCCAGTTGCCAGCGGTCGTCTCGTAGAAAGAGATATTGTGTTCATTAAGCAATTCGCGGACTTCAAAAGCTTCGTCGTCTGGCACATTGCGGAGTCGAAAAAGAAGTCTGGCCAATCCGGTCTCTCTGGGTGTGAGCCAAGGCTCTGTGAATGAGGGTTTATGCAGCTTTACAGGACGCAAGTTTATCTGGTTTAACCCGGCAATGGCTTTTTTAATTTCAGATATGATCAAAGGACAATCAATATGACGTCAGGTTATATGTTCGGATTCAGTAAACGATTGTTGCTTGCCTGCTTGATTATGGCCTGGGCAATGCTTTTGCCAGCCAGCAGTTTTGCTCAAACTTCTGTCTGGCAAGTCAGTAAGGGGGATAGCAAAATCTACCTTGCAGGTACCATTCACTTATTAAGGCAGCAGGACTATCCCTTGCCTGCCGCATTCCAACAGGCCTTTGAAGCCTCACAAAGTCTGCATTTCGAGACGGATATCGGCGCCATGTCTGACATCGGGTTGCAGCAGCGTATGCTTCAGCAACTGACTTATCAGGATGGGCGTACGCTGAGCACCGTCTTGAGCGCTGAGGCCTATTCGGCGCTCAGCGAATACGCCGCGGGCACGGGCATTCCGCTGGCGATGTTACAAACATTCAAGCCCGGACTGTTAATCAGCACTTTGTCGCTTATGGAGTTTCAGAAGCTTGGATTTACACCCCAGGGGGTAGATGCCTACTTCTACAGCAAGGCTATGGAAGAGGGCAAATTCCGCGGGGAGCTTGAGACTATTGATGAACAGATCGATATGTTAGCGAGTATGGGTGATGGTTATGAAAGCGAGTTTGTAATGTACTCAATCCGTGATTTTGCGCAATTGGGTAGCGTCATTGAATCGATGATTCAGGCGTGGCGCGAAGGCAATACGGAATCGCTGCGAGCAGAGTTTGTAGCACCCATGCTGACAGAAACCCCTGATTTGTACGAAAGTCTTCTTGTTAACAGGAATAACAATTGGATGCCAAAGATTGAGGCTATGTTCGATACCGATGAAACAGAATTTGTACTGGTTGGTGTTGCGCACCTGGTTGGTGAGCATGGCCTGACTGCAATGCTGCAGAGCAAGGGGTACGAGATTGTCCAGCTGGGAACAGACTGATTAAAGCGGAAAGAGATGATCATAATTCAAGCCGCCCCAGTATCGGCGGCTTCTGAAAAAACGCTTAGTTTGCAGTTTTGTGGCTCAGGATAATCTGACGAGGGCCGCGGGTATGCGTTTGACCACTGGTGCCAGTGGGTATCTGCTGCACCTTGCCGCCTGATTTCAGAAAAGCGTCCATCTGGCGCGCAAGTTCATTTCTATCACAGACGGGCACGTCTTTTTTCGATTTGCTGGACATTACATTAACCTTGGTGATTACCGTGAAAAGTTGGCAAGTATACACCACGGCGTGCGGGTCTGTCAGATCCGAATCAGCTGAAGTCTCTGCATAGCGAGTTTCTGATATTCTCGGGAAGGGGATCAATTCTATGCAGATACGCTGGATGAGTGCTGAATACCGCCCAGGACGCCCCACTTCTGGAAGCCGCGATCATCTCGGGCGTAAATTCATAGCGCATGAAGTGAACTGCCGAGGTTTTCTCGGCAGTTGACCTCTCTAGATCTTCGTCCGCGACCGGCGCTACCGGATCAAACCCCTCAATCTGAATAAACACCTGGTGCTCAAGATTGACCAAGGCCTTTAACTGCAATCGGCGCTCGGATTCCACAGGAAATTCGATCATAAACGTGCATTTAAGATTGCTGCCATCCGGAATCAAGGGGTTATAGGCTTCAAGTTCCTGAACAATTGACTCCGCATCCCGTAAATTCTCAGCCCGCATCATCTCCTGCACCTGATACTTCATGGTCATGGTGTCTTCGAAGTGCAGTGTTGCGTTGGGTCCCAGCGCCAGTCGGCGATTGTTCTTGTGTTCAATGATTGCTTGTCGGATTGCAGGACGTTGCTGCTGGTATTGATCTAGTGTGCCGATACTCACCACTGTTAACTTTTTCATAACGACTCCGGAATACCATATGCCTTGCAAAGCAATTGTAGGGGATGCACGTGCGTCTGACCCGTGGCCAGATTTGCCTCAATGTGACGGCCCGCGACAGGGCAGTCGCTGCCAAAGTGATCGGGACTTTGCTGTTTAATCTGCTTAACGACAGGCGCTACAATTTTGTTGGCAAACGCCCGCGACTCTTTCTTGACCGCATAAGTGCCATCATGTCCCGAGCAGCGCTCAATGTTTTTAACCGTTGTTCCAGGCACCAGTTCCAGAATCTGTCGGGTTTTGGGACCAATATTCTGCACGCGCTGATGACAGGCTACGTGATAACTGACCGAGCCCAGGCTGTTTTTGAAATTCGTATCGAACTTGCCCGCCTTGTGAAGTTTAAAGAGGTATTCAAAGGGATCATAAAACGCTTTGGCAACCACCTGTACCCGCTCATCATTAGGGTACAGCAACGGCAATTCCTGTTTGAACATCAGCACACATGAGGGTACGGCGGCCAGAATACTCCACCCTTCCAGAGCCTTTTTATAGAGCTCCGGGATATTTCGTTGCATCAGCATTTCGACAGACTTTAGATCCCCGAGTTCCAGCTTTGGCATGCCACAACAATGCTCACGCGCCATCAGTGATACGGTGATCTTGTTATGCCGGAGGACCTTGTAAAGGCTGTCCCCGATGTCCGGTTCATTAAAATTGCAGTAGCAGGTTGTGAACAGCAACACCTTGCCGTTCTCATCAGCCCGGTGATTTGCTGTATCTGGCTTGGCAGCTGCAGCAAGCGAGGTGTGCAGAGTTGGCCGGGTATATTCAGGCAGCCAGGCTTCCTGATGTATTTCCAGAGTTTTTTCCAGTGCGCTGCGGACGGTTTTATTGTCTTTGGCGGCATTTACAAGCGTGTTAATGACAGGCAGTGTCGCCATCTTGCCAATCATGTCTGTACTGGTAATCAGGCGATCGCGAAACTTACTGTTGCCATCCTCAAAGTTGACTATTTTGGCGCGTAACATCAGGTGCGGGAAATCGAGATTCCATTCATGGGGCGGCACGTAGGGACACTTGGTTAAATAACACAAATCACACAGGTAGCACTGATCAACAACTTTCTGGTAGTCAGCAACGGCAACGCCATCAACCTCCATGGTGTCACTTTCATCAACCAGATCAAACAGCGTCGGGAATGAATTGCACAGGCTGACACATCGCCGGCAACCGTGACAGATGTCGTAAACCCGCTCGAGCTCTTTGTGGAGGTCCTGTTTGTCGTAGAACTTCTCACCATGCTGGTCGAGCGGGTAACGAGTGGGGGCACCAAGTCCGCCTTCGCGCTTTTCTTCAGACATTATGGTGCCCCATGCTCCATATCGGTTTATCAGTCACCCAGTGCATCAAGTGCTTTCTGGAAGCGGTTGGCGTGTGAGCGTTCTGCTTTTGCCAGGGTTTCCATCCAGTCGGCGATTTCATCAAAACCCTCGTCGCGCGCGTCTTTAGCCATTCCCGGGTACATATCGGTGTACTCGTGAGTCTCGCCGGCCACGGCAGAGCGCAGATTATCGGCGGTGCCACCTATCGGCATGCCAGTGGCGGGATCGCCTACTTCTTCCAGATACTCCAGATGGCCATGGGCATGGCCTGTTTCGCCTTCGGCAGTCGAGCGGAACAAGGCGGAAACATCGTTATAGCCCTCAACGTCAGCCTTCTGGGCGAAATAAAGGTAGCGACGGTTGGCCTGTGATTCGCCCGCAAAAGCAGCTTTCAGGTTTTCTTCAGTTTTAGTGCCTTTTAGTGACATGGTTTAACCTCTAATTCAGTGTTTGTCGTTGCAAGCAGTAGCCTTGGATTTATATCAAAGGCTTTGCTCTTGCGAAACAAATTTTTGACGATTCATGGATTAAACCGGATTCATCACCCTGCCGGCTCTTTTAACACGTGGGCAATCTGCTAGAATCGGTCATCCTGACCACGAGAGTTAGCCATGACGGAATCCAGAACCAGAAGCAAGCCCGCAGCAAAAGAGACAGCCCTGAAGCCGGCAGCAACCAAAGCCTCATCCTCAAAAGCCTCCTCCGCCAAGGTGGCAGAGGTCAAGAAGGTTTCGAAGAGTGCAGCAGAGTCGAAATCTCCGGTTGTCAAAAAGCCCGCGGCAGCAAAAAAGACTGTATCCAAAGCGGCTGTTGCTGCGCCCGTCAAGCTAAAGGCAGCTGCCGTGAAGAAGCCGGCCGCCATTGTCAAAGCAGCTGCGGCCAAAAAACCGGCAGTGACCGTTAAAAAGGCTGTCGCAGTCAAAGCAGTTCCCGCGGCAACAAAGCCCGTGAGTACCAAAAAGGCGTCGGCAGATCCGGTGGCCACCAAGCCCAAAACGGTCGCTGCCAAGAAGCCAGTAGCTGTTGCAAAATCAGCGGCCACCAAAAAAGCGGTAGCCCCGGTTACCAAGCCTGCAGCCGGCAAGTCTGCAACAACCAAGGTAGTAGCGACCGTTAAAAAGCCGGCGGCAACCAAGGCCGCAGCGCACAAAGCAACTGCAGCAACCAAGGCCGCAGCTCCCAAAGCATCTACAGCAACAAAGGCAACAGCAGTTCCCAAAAAGCCAGCAGCCACCAAGGCTGCTGCAGCGCCCAAAAAACCTGCTGCAACAAAACCGCCGGTAGATTCGAAAAAACCGGTGGCTGTCAAAAAATCGGTAACACCAAAGAAGGTTGCAGAGACTGCCGCAACACCGCCCGCCGAGCCCAAAAAGCGCAAAGCAGCAGCGCCGAAAAAGGCCGTGCCCGTGCGGGCGGCTGCGGAAGTTATGTTAGAAGCGTCACCAGAAGTTGCTGCAGAGGTGCCCGCGGAAAAGCCGTCGATACAGGGTGCTTCTATCAGCTTCAGTGCTGTGCAGGAGCCTCCGCAGCATCTTACGCTGCGCGTCGACGTAAACCGTGTGGTGGCGTTTCACTACCGCCTTCGCGAAATCAGACCGGACGGCAGTTTCTCACCATGGCTCGAGGAGTCATTCGGGCGTCAGCCACTATTCTATCTGCATGGGCATGGCAATGTGATTGCCGGTCTAGAGCAGGCACTTGCCGGCAGAAAAGCCGGAGACGCGATCAATATTACCTTGCCACCCGAGATGGCATACGGACTGCGTACCTCCAACGAGCTGATGCGCTTGCCAATCAAGCACCTGCACGGCAATGTCAATCCCAAGGCGCTGGTGCCGGGTTCTATTGTCACTATGAAGACCAATCAGGGTCTCAAAAATGCGCTGGTGATGAAGGTTGGAAAATTTAATGTTGATGTAGATACCAACCATCCTTACGCCGGTCGGACCTTGCACTATCAGATTGAGATTCTGGGTGTCAGGCCCGCCAGCGCTGAAGAAGTAGCGCACCGGCATGTCCATGGCCCGGGCGGACATCAACACTGATCCTGAAAGGGCATCACAACAAGCTTACTCATTATTATAAAAACAAGGGTTTTATCATGACAGCAGAGAACGAGAGTCGAAGGCAGCTTCTGAAAGCAGGTGTTGGCGCTGGGTTGGTAGCGGCAACCGCCGGATTTCCATGGTTTGCGCTGGCTCAGGACGAGCGCCTGATGAACTTTCTGGATTTGCCTGAGGGCTATGCCCCGACTCCGCGTCAGCCTGGTCGCACGCATGTGATTGATACGCGGCAGATCGATAGCTTTTACAGCGGTGACTTCTATGTGGTTCAGCATTACGGTCAGCCTGAACTGGATGTAGCCAACTATAAGCTCGATCTGACCGGGCTGGTGAATCGCGAGCTGAGTTTCACGCTGGAGCAGTTGCGTGCTCTGCCCGGCAGAGAAATTGATGCCGGTTTTGAGTGCGGTGGCAATGGCAACCGCATGTTCCACGGTCTGGTTGGTAATGCGCGCTGGCGCGGTGTCAGCCTTGCTGCCTTGCTGGAGCAGGCAGGTGTGCAGCCTGCGGGGCGCGAAGTTGTGTTTTTTGGTGGAGATGTGGGCACAGAGGAGATTCGCGGACGCCAGGTCGAGAAGGTATTCGCGCGCAGCCTGTCTCTTGAGGATGCTATGCGCCCGGATAATATGGTGGTCTACGAAATGAATGGCGAACCTCTGCCGGTTCATCACGGCCGTCCGGTCCGGCTGCTGATCCCTGGTTTTTATGGTGTCGCCAATGTGAAGTGGCTCACCCAGATTCACGTTCAGGATACCCGCTACATGGGTCGTTTTATGGGACGTGACTATGTAACGCTGAAGCGTGAAATGGTTGGTAATCAAGAGCGCTGGGTTGAGAATTCAGTAGCGCGTATGAATCTGAAGTCGGTAGTCGTGCGCGTTACTCAGCGTGGCAACATGCACAGGATCAGCGGTTTTGCGCTGAATGATGGCACACCGCTGCAGAGCGTCGAGATCAGCATAGACGGAGGCGCCTGGCAGCAGGCCAGTATCGATCCGCAAGCCAGTCAGTACAGCTGGAAACCCTTCCATTTTGACTGGACAGGGGCGACAGCCGGGGAACATACGGTGGTTTCACGTGCGACTGACATCAATGGTCATTCGCAGGCTATTGCAGAAGATTTGCCTGAGCGCGTCAGCTACTGGGAAGAGTTTGGTCAGTTCCCGCGGCGGGTGATGATAGAGGCGTAAAGTTGATAACCTGCAGGCAGAGTGCGCGCCGGCACCCATGTCCTCCGATATTCTGTTCAAAGCCATCGAGGTGTTACAAATCCCGACCGGCCTGGATATTGAGGCGCTGCGAGCACAGCTGGAGCGCCTGGCGGACGACCGGATTGTTGACCTTATTTTGATCTCAGGCTGATGATGTTCCAGCCTTTGGTGTCTGCGTGAGCGCGCAGGGTGTCATCCGGATCCACGGCAATCGCTTCACCAGCGACTTCCAGCAAGGGAATATCGTTAAAAGAATCACTGTAGAAAATACTGTGATCAAGGTTTAGCCTTGCATCGCCACGTAGACGCAGCCACTGCTGCAACTTGGTGATTTTTCCGGCTTTAAAGCACGGAATCCCTGAAATCTTGCCGGTAAAAACCTCATCGCGGATTTCCAGGTCGGTAGCAATCAGGTCATGGACGCCCAGCCGCTCAGCAATCGGGCCGGTCACAAAACGGTTGGTTGCGGTCACGATCAGGCACAGGTCTCCGGCGGCCTTGTGCTCATTCACCAGTGCCTGTGCGGCGGGCAGCATCATAGGTTCCACAAACAGCGACATAAACTCGGCATGCAGCAGTGACAGACGTTGCTTGCTGAATCCCACCACCGGTGCAATAGCAAACTCCAGATACTCATTCATATCCAGCACGCCTTGCTTGTACTGTGCATAAAAACCATCATTGCGGCGCCGATGCTCCTCAGCATCCACCAGGCCTGCATGAATGAGGTATTCCCCCCAGGCGTGGTCACTGTCGCCGCCCAACAGTGTGTTATCCAGATCAAAAATAGCCAGCCTGCTCATACGTGTGGTGTCCTGGGTTGATTAACAGCTCCATCATTATAACCTCAGGAGCGCGCTTTTTTGCCGTGCAAAATTGTGAAACAATGCGGAGCTGTCAGAACCATTTTAACCGGTTGATCTGACGTCTGAACAACCACGGGAAAAGCGGGCCGCCACATGATCGATGCTGAAGGTTTCAGGCCGAATGTCGGTATTATCATTTGCAACCAGAAAGGGCAGGTGATGTGGGCCAAGCGTATTGGCCAGGACGCCTGGCAGTTTCCGCAAGGTGGAATACGTCATGGTGAGCGGCTGCAACAGGCCATGTTCAGAGAACTAAAGGAAGAAGTGGGGCTTGAAGCCAGAGATGTTGAGATTCTGTCCAGCACCCGAGATTGGTTGTATTACCAATTGCCAAAGAACTATATCCGGCAAAACAGCAATCCGGTGTGTATTGGCCAGAAGCAAAAGTGGTTTTTGCTGGGGTTGAAGGCAGATGAATCGCGGATCTGCTTGTCTAATCAGCATGTGTCGCCGGAGTTTGATGATTGGCAATGGGTGAGTTTCTGGTACCCGTTAAGTCAGGTAATTGAATTCAAGCGTGAGGTTTATCGTCAGGCGCTCAAGCAGTTAGTGAAGCCCCTGAACCGCTTTATCATTTCATAAGACGCCCACTGGCGTCTGAGCACCCTTGTTTATGCTTGATAGATTGCGTGAAATTGTCCAGGAGGTGAACACCGCCACGGACCTGCAGTCCGCACTCGACGTGATTGTTTCGAGGGTGCGTGATGCCATGCACACACAAGTCTGCTCGGTCTACCTGCTGGACACTGAAGTTAACAGCCATGTGCTGATGGCCTCAGAAGGCTTGCGCAAAGAGTCCGTCGGGCATGTGAGCCTGCAGCTGGATGAAGGGCTGGTGGGCTTGGTCGCCCGCAATGGCGAGCCGGTCAATTTGCAGGATGCCCAGGCACATCCTAATTATCATTATTTGTCTGAAACCGGTGAGGAAGCCTTCAGCTCCTTTCTGGGGGTTCCGATTATTCACCATCGCAAGGTGTTGGGTGTTCTGGTTGTGCAGCACCGCGAAAAACGCTACTTCGATGCAGGTGAAGAAGCTTTTCTGATCACGCTGTCTGCGCAGTTGTCCGGCGTTATTGCGGCAGCGGAAGCAACGGGTGCCATTCAGGGCACCAGCCCCTCGGGTCAGCGCCGCGCAGATGCAAGTTTCAGTGGTATTTCCGGCGCATCGGGTGTGGCCATCGGTCAGGGCGTGGTGGTTTTTCCACACGCCGATCTCAAACTGATTCCAACTCGCATCACCGATAACATCGCGGCCGAGCTGACAAGCTTTCAGACTGCGCTGGAAGCTGTGCGCGCAGATATCCGTGCCCTGGGTGAATCGGTTGGTCATCAGTTGCGCCCTGAGGAGCGCGAGCTGTTTGACGTCTACCTGCGCATGCTCGACGACGATGCACTGGGTCGTGAGGTCATTGAATTAATCAATCTGGGAAACTGGGCGCAGGGTGCATTGGCTGAGGTGGCCAACGATCACGTTAAAGCCTTTGAACAGATGAAAGACCCCTACCTGCGGGAACGTGCCGCGGACATCAAAGACCTGTGCAGTCGCGTGTTGTTTTACCTGCAGGAAACTGAGCGGGCAACGCCCCGCGATTATCCCTTGCGCACCATTCTGATTGGTGAAGAGCTTGCGCCGTCCATGCTGATGGAAGTGCCGCGAGAAAATCTCGCCGGGATTATCTCGGTGATGGGCTCAGGCAATTCTCATGTTGCCATTCTTGCGCGCACCATGGGCATACCCACGGTCATGGGCGCAGTGGATCTGCCTTACCATAAGCTGGATGGTCGTTCCCTGATTGTGGATGGTTACAGCGGCACGGTGTACAGCAATCCGTCGGAGCAGTTACTGGCGCGTTACCGCGAAGTGATCAAGGAAGAGGAGCAGCTGGTTCGCGGGCTCGAGGTATTGATCAACCTGCCTGCAGTCACTCCAGACGATCATCGGGTCAGGCTGTGGGTCAACACCGGGTTGATGACTGATGTGGTGCGTTCGCTGGATCACGGTGCCGAAGGCATTGGCCTGTTCCGCACCGAGGTGCCGTTTCTGTTGAGCGAGCGTTTTCCCAGTGAAGACGAGCAGGCTGACATTTACCGGGAACAGCTCGAAGCGTTTGCACCCAAAAAAGTCACCATGCGTACCCTGGATGTGGGTGGTGACAAATCACTGCCGTACTTTCCGATAGAAGAAGAAAACCCCTTCCTGGGCTGGCGGGGGATTCGTGTCACCCTCGATCATCCGGAGATTTTTATTGTGCAGGCGCGAGCAATGCTGCGCGCCAGCGAAGGGCTGAATAATCTGCAGATCATGTTGCCCATGGTGTCCAATCTGGATGAGGTGCATCGGGCGACACAGATCATCAAGCGGGCATTAAGGGAGCTGCAGGACGAAGGACTGTCAGTGGTGATGCCACCCATCGGCGTGATGATTGAGTTGCCCGCAGCGGTCTACCTCACGCGCGCCTTATGCAAGATTGTGGATTTTGTGTCCGTTGGCAGCAATGATCTGACGCAGTATCTGCTGGCCGTTGATCGCAATAATACCCGGGTGGCAGACTTGTATTCCTCATTTCACCCGGCGGTGTTGTATGCCCTGCAACAGGTGGTGGATGGCGCGCATGCGGAAGGCAAGCCGGTCAGCATCTGTGGTGAAATGGCGGGAGATCCCGGTGCTGCCATCTTGTTGATGGCCATGGGTTTTGACATCCTGTCCATGAATGCATCCACCTTGCTCAGAGTCAAGGCGGTGATCAGGGCAGTAACCCTGAGCTCTGCAAAAACAGTTCTGGCCGAGGTTATGCAAATGACCGATGCTGCCAGTATCCGGCGTGCGGTTGATCTGGCGCTATACAATGCCGGTGTTGACCGCCTGTTGCGGACATCCCGATGAGAGAGCTTTTATGCTGACTTACCCTGATATTGACCCGGTTGCATTTTCGCTTGGCCC
>JBFZEG010000033.1:0-9209 GCA_041306975.1 Gammaproteobacteria bacterium
TTGAAACCTTTGACCAGATGGCCGTTCTCAACGATTCGCCCCAACGCGCGCACGATGTTGGCTTCCGTCTCAAAATTCATGGTGAGATAAGGATTATCCCAGTCACCAAATACACCAAGACGAATAAAATCCTTTTTCTGATTTTCCACCTGACTGGCGGCATACTCACGACAGGCTTTTCGGAACTCAGCGTAGCTGACCTTTTGGCCGGCTTTGCCCTTTTTCTTTTCAACATTGTGTTCTATCGGTAATCCATGACAGTCCCAGCCAGGCACATAAGGCGCGTCAAAACCCATCAGCGTGCGCGACTTGATAATCATGTCCTTTAAAGACTTGTTTACCGCATGTCCCAGATGCAGATCACCATTGGCGTAAGGTGGGCCATCATGCAAGATAAAAGACGGTCTGCCGGCGCTTTGTTGACGAATCTGCCCATACAGGTCAATCGTTTGCCAATGCTCCAGCATCGCGGGCTCTCGTTGAGCCAGACTGGCCTTCATGGCAAATTCGGTTTGAGGCAGATTTAAAGTATGTTTGTAGTCAGTCATGGAACTTGCTGTTAACTCCTGTGAGTCAGATCGGTGATGGGCATAGCGGCAAAACCGCTTTCAAAATACGCCCTGACCTGCTGAACATCCCCGGCAATCTGTTGTGTCAGGGCTTGCAGCGATTCAAATTTTTGCTCAGCACGGATACGGTGACAAAACACCACCCGCATCTGCGCGTCGTAAATATCTTTGTCAAAATCCAGTAGATGAACTTCCAGCCAAGCCTCTTCAACACCGCCAGTACCGGTGGCGCTGACGGAAGGACGGTAACCTATGTTGGCAGCCCCGCGTGCGCTTATGTGTTCCCCCTGCGCCGTCACAATGTCCGCTCGGCAGGCATACACACCATGTAACGGAATATTCTGACGATTCAACGCCAGATTGCAGGTTGGGAATCCCAGCGTGCGCCCCAGCTGCCTGCCTTTGACAACCTTGCCAGCAATCGAGAATTCACGTCCTAGCAAACCAGCCACTTGCTCAAAATCTGCGCGCGACAGACAGTCACGCACATACGTACTGCTGACTCGGACACCTGCATAAAAGCAGCTATCCGTCTGTAGCACGTCAAAACCCGCCTGCCGGCCATAGTGCTCCAGCAGCGCAAAGTCACCCGCGCGTTTGTGCCCGAACCTGAAGTCGTTTCCAACAATCAGACACTTGATATTCAGCCCGGCGATCAGGCGCTGCTCAATATAATCCTGAGCACTTTGTTGACTGAGCTGCTCATCAAATGTCAGCAGATATACATAGTCCACACCCATGGCTGTCAGTAAAGCTACTTTCTCCGGCGCTTCGCTCAAGCGCGGGGGACACGCCCGCGGATTGGCTGCAAAAAATTCTTCCGGATGCGGCTCTATAACAATCACCACCGACGGAACCGATAACTGCGCAGATTTTGCCCTTAATTGCTCAACAATCCGCTGGTGCCCAAGATGAACTCCGTCGAATTTTCCTATTGTCACCACACAGCCACGTGCGCGCTCAGGAAATTGGTCAGTATCAATGATCAGGTTCATGGAACTGGCATCGTTAAAAAAGCCGGATTATAGCGCGGAAGCAGAAAAAATCTGCTTTGAATTATCATCGGATAGCTTAAAGTCCGGATTATGGCAGTGACAATGATCCGGGACAACTGGATCAGAAGGCCTGCGGAATGTATGATCGAATCTTACCCACAACCGCCCTCCATACTGGGACAGCTGCCCGAGGATAACGTCAGGATGTTCAGCAAACTGCTGCTTACTTTACTGGTAACCGTTCTGGTCGCTGTTTATGTGCGCAAACGCTATCAACAGTCCAAGGCAGAGAAGCCTTTATCGTCGAACGATAGCCTGCCAATACGCAGCACCGGCAACAGCGAGCTGGATAGTTTTCTGTCAAAAGCCCGCCATCCGGACAGGCCATACTCTGGCACTGCAACATCAGCCCCGGGCAATCTGGCATTAAAAATCAAAGCGGGATTATGGACGGTTCTCGCCGTGCTGATTGTCAGTGGCAGTGTAGCCAGTTACCTGTACTGGCAAGATCAGCAACGTCTGGTAACCGTGCTGCTGCACCGTGACGCCAGCGAAGCCCCGGTGATCTACCGTGTGTCAAAACGGAATCTGGGCGACAACGAGTTTATTACCGAAAGTGGTACACGGGTGACCGTCTCGGCAAACGAGCGCATGGAAATTGTTGGTCTTTGATACCTTCTTCACTTTGATCACCATGGGCATCTGACCAAGGCACGTAGCTAGGGCAACTATCGTTCAGTGCCATCCACTTATCGCGCATACCTCCCCTGAAGCAAAGCCATCTGTTAAGCTGAATTTGCTCAGAAATGGATATTTGCTGTTTTATAGGAATGGCCCCACCAATCCAATGCAGCCCGACTTTAACGATTTTGTGATTAAACGTACTTATGATTCGAAGTGGCAATCTTATAAAGTTAATCAGCCTTGTTCTGCTGGGCTGCATGATGATATTGCCGCTGGCGTCATACGCACGAGACCGGGTGGCCGAAATCGAACTGGACGATGGCAGCACCGTCAAAGTGTTTTTGTTTGTTCCGGAAACCAGTGGTGACGGTCCCTGGCCGTTATGCGTATTGATGTCGGGCGGCAGTGGCAATGAGTATGTAGCACGCGCCCAGTTCTGGCTGGGCCGTGAATTATCTGAGCATGGCTGGATGATTGCTGTCCCGGTTTCACCAACCAACACTCCATTTACCGGCGAAAATGGGCTAAAAATACCCAAAGTTATCAACGAGCTACAGAAAGAGCCGGATATCCTGCCCGGCAAAGCGCTACTGGTGGGTGTTTCCACAGGGGGCAGTTCAGCCCTGGAAATTGCGGCACAACAACCAGATCAGTATCACGGAGTGGTCGCCGTACCCGGCATGCTCAAAGATCTGAATCTGATCGGTGATATGAAAAATCTGCCCGTCTACCTGCGCATTGCAGAAGGTGACCTGTTCCGATGGGATGAGCAGATGCCGGCCCTAATCGACGCACTGGAACACGGTAGCGCCAGAGTTAATGCCAAACTGCTGAACCAGGGTAAACATGTCTTCCGGCTTGACTGGGATGAGCTTGAGCCTTGGCTGGGCACCCTTCGCAACGAGAAGCTTGACTAGAGAAATCAGGGCTGCCGTGCTACAGTCCGATCCCGTTTTGACCTCAATCTGTCCGGAGACACTGGATGAAACTGATCACCGCAATTATTAAACCATTCAAATCTGACGATGTGCGCGAGGCGCTGTCAGAGCTTGGCGTAAATGGTATGACAGTGACCGAAGTTAAAGGCTTCGGACGACAGAAGGGTCATACCGAACTCTACCGTGGCGCAGAGTATGTGGTTGATTTTCTTCCAAAAACAAAGATTGAAGTGGCAGTTTCCGATGCAGTGGTGGATCAGGCTATTGAGGCGATCTGCAAAGCAGCAAATACCGGTCATATCGGTGATGGGAAAATTTTTGTTACAACTATCGAGCAGAGCATCCGTATTCGGACCGGTGAAACCGGCAACGAGGCATTGTAAACCCAAGGCATGGGCCGACTATCAGTCGGCACCCACTGAGACAGGCGAAGTATCTGCGGCTCGTCTGTCTACGCGCTTGAGAGTCACCAGAGAATACACCAGCTTGATCCCCTGCCTGTCCAGAAACGTCACTGAAATAAGCGACGTTGAGCGACCCTGATTAATCAGCTCCCCTCGCATAATCATACGCGGACCGAGTACCGGCTCCAGGTAATCAATGCGCATATTGATGGTAGTGATCCAGAAATCTTCCCGACTTGGATACAGTGTGCGCAAGGTGTAAATCGCCATCATATCCACATAAGTCCCGGTGAAACCGCCAAAAAGCTGTTGACGGGGATTCAGGACCTGATCAGGAATATGAGCATCAATCACCACCAGACCCGGGCTTTCCTCGATCACAGTCCACGCCGGCGCTTCGAGTAAATCCCCGGCGCAGTGGCCGGGACGCATAAAAATCGGTTTATTGTCTGATTGGATCATGCTTTGAATCAGTTTCCAGGTATTTCAAAAAAGTAGATTTCCAGATTTAACTGCACACGCGGGTCTGCTTTCCAGTCATATCGGTCCTCAAACAATAACTGAGGCACCAGCTCCAAGACCAGCCAATCCTGATAGACCGCTTTGCGGAACACCATTTGTGCATAGTAGTTATCAACTGTTTTCAGCGGACGATTGAGACCGATCAGACCCACTTCGTAGGTCAGCGTTTCCTGATCACCCAGCGCATGAAACAGTGCAACTGATTGACCGAATTCCGTTAAGCGCTCGTTATGCCGATAGTTTACTTCCGTCTCAACCCTAAAATTCAGCTGGCTGCTGATCTCCCGGCTGAAGAACACACGCGTGTCCTGACCAAAGCCATCATCATGATAATAGAACAGGCGATTACTCAAACCAAAAAACCAGTCCTCACCCAAAGTCGTGTCAAAGCGGGTGCGGAAGCGGTAAAACGGATCGATCGGGATACTGGACTTGGCGCCCACGTCATGATTAAAACGCCAGCCATTGCGCTCGGGCAACTCGTAGCTGAAGCCCCCTGTAAACGACGATGCGTTGATGTTATTCAAGCGCTGATCACGCAGTGAGTTCTGTTCCGTGGTTTCAGTCTCAAAAATCAGCTTCCACCGCTCGGAGGTGCGTGGCAAGTCTATGCGGCCGCCCAGACGTATGTTGGAGTAGTAGGTATCCATGCGGCCAATGCGTTGATTCACTTTCAGGCGCACATAACTTTCATTGGCGCGCTCGCCGATGCCTTCGCCGGCCAGCCAATCATCCAGATTACGACCGATGGAGCCCACATCGCTTGAGAGATCGTTGCGCTGCGATTCCAGCCATTGCCAGGTTCTGCTCTGCCCGATATTGTCGAATGCCCGGTCAAACAAATCGGGGCTATCTTCAGTGGCTGCGGTGGTTGGCGCAGCTGCCGATTGTGCTGTTACATGCGCGGGCACTAGTGCCCAGATCAGCAATGCCAGCAACGAAAAAGATCTGTTAAACCGAGAAGGCATACTGCTCCGTGTTACGAATGTCAGCGATCAGCGTCCTGAGGGTAAAAAGTTGAGTCCGCCGGCGTCAAACAAAGCGATGAGATCTTCAGCACCATGATGCAAGGGATTTAAAGACAAAGTCAGTGCGCCGCACAACACAGCTGTAATCAATACTAACTGCCATGTCCGGAGTTTATAACGCTCTTTTTTGTGGAGCAATGCGTTGACGCGTGCCGTCAGATCAGCGCCATCAAAGGCCATACTGCCAACAGGACTGACAGAGTTTCGTAACAGTCTTCCCACATGCACCAAGGTCTCCGCTACCAGAATCGGATTGTGCTTGTCGGCCGCTTCAAAATCACAGGCCTGCTCACACAAGACATGGAGGTCGCTGGTGACCTGCTTCCGCCAATACGGTGGGATCAGCAGCACAAAAACATGCCCCAGCAGCAATAGCAAGTTATCTTTGCGCGACTCATGTGCGCTCTCATGATCAAGAATGACCGCCAATTGTGTTGCGGAGCATGCGCCCAATAAACCTTTGCTCACGAATACCTCCGGACGCCACCATCCCAGTGTGAACACCAACGGCTCGTCGGAGGGCAGAAAACTGTAACCATGATGGCGACTGGCAAGCACGCTCAGTTGCCGACGAATGGCAGCGCCTTTAACAAGGTTTTTCAGAAAATGCATCAACAAACCGCCCACAAGAGCACTGGCCAGCAACAACCCGGCCCACGCCACTATCGACTGATCACTGACCGGGACATGCTGTTCACAAACCCCATGGCAATGCGGGGTGATCAGAGAACTTTCCACCATAGGTGAAAACAGCATCAGGCAGGCGATCAGGGACAATAATGCCGGAGCAGCCCACCAGATCAACAAGAAATCCACGCCATGGCGCGGATGCAGATTTAACAATGCAGGCCTGATCAGAGGATAAAGCACCCGTGATATCACGGTAAGCGCGCACCATAGCAGCAGCCAGATCAGTGCAAAGGAGCCCACCGTGTTAATCACCACGCTCTTCCTCCTGCTTGCGCCGTTTCTCGCGGATTAACAGCTCAAGGTTATCCAGTGATTTGTCATCCAGATCAACCGCGGCGTGCACAAAGCTGCTGAGAATGGTGTCCATTTTGCCATCGTGTAACAACTGAATCACTTCACCGAGAATACGGCCAAGAAGACTGCTGCGAGATACTGATGCGTGATAGGTGTACGCATGCCCCTGCTTTAACCTGTCCACATAGGCTTTCCGGTATAACCTTTCCAGCGTGGACTGCACAGTACTCAGCGATGGTGCTCGCAGCTCGCCCAACGCCTCGCGAACCTGCCGCGCATCCAGATGGGGTCGCTGCCACAGCGTTTCCAGCACGCGCAATTCCAGCTCACCCAAATTGGTGCTCATGATGTTGGAAGAGGACTTACCCGATGTGGACACGCGATTGATCCATGACATGCCAAAAAACCGGCGGCGACGATCGCACTTTAGCCGTACGTCGCTAAAAATGCAAAAACCGATTGCATCACGGCCTTTAAAAAAAAATTAAAACTCCTAATTTCAGCAGGTTGCAGTTATCAGCTAATTTCCCACTGCTAGACTCGCGCCCAACATTTTTAAACACGCTTGATCAGGGAGTAATGATGCGGTACCTCAAACAACACGACTTTTATGTTGCGATAGTAACGCTGGCTGCAAATACAGTGCTGATCTCAGCGGTCCACGCACAACCTGTTGCAGGCACTGCGATCCAACCTCAGGAGATACTGGTCTTTGGCAGTAACTTCAACTTAAGGGGCACGCCTGTCAGTGCCAGTGAAGGTGTAGTCTTTGAGCAACAACTACAATTGCGCCCGATTTCCAGGACAGCTGAACTATTGGAATTTGTGCCAGGACTGATCGCCACCCAACACAGCGGTGAAGGCAAAGCCAACCAGTATTTCGTGCGCGGATTCAATCTGGATCACGGTACTGACTTTGCCATCCGGTTGGACCGTATGCCGGTCAATATGCCGTCCCATGGGCATGGACAAGGTTATGCGGATATCAATTTTATTATCCCTGAACTGGTCAATCGTATGACCTATCGTAAAGGTCCCTACTATGCCAGCGGCGGAGACTTTGCAACGGCGGGTGAAGCACAGTTCAGTTACGCAGACAAGCTCGAGCAAGGACAGACGCATATCACGCTGGGAGAGAACGCTTTCCAACGTTTTTTTGCAGGTCAGAGCCTGGAAATCGGCGGCGGCGCACTAACCCTGGCAGGCGCGTTGTCTCAGTACAACGGACCTTGGCAACTGGATCAGGATCTGGACAAACGCAAACTGGTGGCCAAGTTTCATCAGAGTGTCGATAGCGGCGCGTGGAGTATCACCGCGATGCATTACAACAATGACTGGACATCAACCGACCAGATTCCCCTGCGCGCAGTCGAGAGTGGCAGCCTGAGTCGCTGGGGCAATATCGATCCAACCGCAGGAGGCGACTCGCGCCGCAACAGCCTGTCATTTGATCTGCAACAAACACTGTCTGATCGCACTGACTGGCGTTTTAATGCTTATGGCATCGATTACGCACTCGACCTGTATTCCAATTTCACTTATTTTGCCAATAATCCTGTCAATGGTGATCAGTTTCAACAAACAGACAGCCGTCGCATTGCCGGCTTTGACAGTGAATACCGCCGCGAACTGAACACATCAATTCCGACAGAAATTCGTGCCGGCGTTCAACATCGCTACGACGATATTCATGTAGGTCTGCATTTAACACAAGCTCGACAGCGATATGACAGCGTGCGTAATGATGATGTGGAGCAGTCATTGAGCAGCTCTTATGTGGCTGCGGAGCAGCAGTGGTCTGAGCGTATCCGCACCGAATCATCTCTGCGTGTTGATCATTACCGCTTCGAGGTAAGTGATCTGCTGGGTCGAAACAGTGGCCGTGGCAACGACACTTTGTTCAGTCCAAAATTCAATCTGGTGTACGCACCCACAGCCGGAGTGGAAACATTTTTCAGCGCCGGACGCGGCTTCCACAGCAATGATGCACGCGGTGCAACCATACAGGTTGATCCGGTAACAGGGCTGGCAACTGATCCGGTAGACCCGATGGCCGACGCCCGCAGTGTGGAATTGGGACTCCGAACGTCTGTCATTCCCAAAACACAACTGGCCGTGACCGCGTTCAGCATGCGGCTGTCTTCAGAGCTGGTGTATGTCGGCGACGCGGGAAGTACCGAGGCCAGCGATGCCAGTCAGCGCGAGGGGCTGGAGATCAATGCCATATACACACCAAACAGCTGGTTACTGTTTGATGCCGATGCTTCCGTTACCAACGCACGCATCCGTGGCGTTGGCGCTGAGAATCGTATTCCCAACGCAGTGCGCAACACGGCATCACTGGGCATGATCATTGATGACCTGAACAACTGGAGTGGAGGCTTGCGTGTCCGTTATCTGGGCAGCGCTCCCTTAATTGAAGATGCGTCAGTCTTCTCTCAAAGCACACTGCTGATGAATGCGGAGCTGAGTTATGCCTTTACACCCACGTTGAGCGTGGCGGTGAGTTTGCTGAATTTGCTGGACAGCGATGACAATGACATCACCTATTTCTATGAATCACAGTTAGCAAAGGAGTCTGCACCGGTGGAAGACATTCACTTCCACCCGGTGGAGCCTCGCAGCGTGCGCGTGAGCGTGAATGCCCGATTTTAATCCGAGGCAGTGAGAGAGCGATTAAAGAAAATCCATGTCTCCGGCAGTCAACCACCAGGCGTTTAGCAAACGCTCTGTTGGCGGCCCCGGGCTCCAGCGGTTACAGGGAATCTGAATACCCGTGGCGGTAATGTCGTATCGCTCTGTCTGACTGATAACGCGACCAAGCTGACCCGAGGTCAACCAGAAATGCATCGGCTTATGCGGGTGGGCTGATTGAAGAACAGCGAGCAAAGCCTGCTCAAGGCACTCCGCTGGAGCAATGATATCCATCAGCAGGCGGCGATCACCATGATCACGGCAAAACGCCACGGCTTTGATCTCTGGTCCTTGCATGACTTTGATGCAGTTGTATACCAAGCCCGGTCTTTGCAAAAACCGGTAGCGCAGATAGTCGGCATCTCGTACGCCAACAATGGCATCTGCAAAA
>JBFZEG010000120.1:0-6462 GCA_041306975.1 Gammaproteobacteria bacterium
TGATCTGGGCCCGGAGGGCGGCAGTGGCGGCGGTGTAATTGTGGCGCAGGGGACGCCGGAGTCTGTGGCTGCAAGCGAGGGGTCGTTTACGGGGTTTTATTTGAAGAGGATGTTGGGGTAAAGCGCAGTTAACCTGGTCATACCGAGTCATCCGCAGCGGCAAACACTAAGCAAAACCCAAGGGCGTCACGGCGACTGGTCCAATCAGCCACAATCGTTGCAAACGCACTGCCCGGGATCATCAAGCGATCAAGGTAATCAATCCAACAGCGGGATATTCTCAGCCCTGATTTGGAGTTCTCAGTCGCTTTACAACCGTCCGTGTAATAGGGGCAGAACCCGTTATGGCTTGTTGTCCTTGTTACGCGAGAGTGCCAAATCATAGACTTCATTTCGGTTTCTTTTGCCGACTGCGACAACTGTGACCGTAACTGTGGTATCTGATACTGAGTAGACCAAGCGATATCCGAGCTGGCGCAGTTTTATTTTGTACAGGTTAGTGCCGCCGTTTACAGCTGCGGAGGGAACATGTGGATTGGAAAGCCGCTCCTTGAGTTTTTTGGTGAAAAGCTCTCGGATATTGGGTCCGAGCTTTTTCCACTCCTTTAGGGCACTTTTCTTGAATGCTAACTCATAGATCATCCAGGCTAACCTTTATGCTTTCTTCATCCATGCGGCTTTTGGCAATTTCCAACAGCTCCTTATCTTCTATCAGATCCATCATCGCTTCATAGGCTTTGGCGGGGATACAATAAAAAGCTGGCTCGTTCCTGTTAAGTATTGCAATCGGCATGCCTTCTCCGCTGGCGACCACTTTCATGGGGTTAGCTTTTAATTCGGAGATGCTGGCCGCCACCTCAGTGAGGATTTGATGTGTCATAAAAATACCTTGGACAAAGAAATTTGAGACCAGATAGTAGGTCTGTTAAAAGGTCTTGTAAAGCCATAACAATCAATTCCTCGCTAATAGCGGCGGGGCTATCCAAACTTGCTATCAAATCGTGTGCAAGTTTGGCTGTATTCATCACATCTACCGAAACTGACAAATTAGCAGTGCCTTAACTGTGAAAATCTCAAAGTGGGAATAACTACTTCAGCACGTAGTTTTGTAGCAGAAACAGACATTTCCTTCTGGAAACCCCAAAGACCTCTTTTATTGCAAAACGGTCTAAAATTTACCGATGAGTTCAAGTGCACAAGAGGCCTCTGCAAAACAACGCTGCTCGTTGATATCACGACCAATTCATCTTGCTGGAGGATGGAATATCCTGTTGTGCCTTAATTATTGACACATTTAACTGCAAGCGACAGTACGCTTTCGAATACACACTCCGGGGCAACATTGATCAGTTTCGCTGCCTGCATCGCCGAAGGAAGTCCTTCCAGTAAAGAGCAGATCAGCAATGCTGTTGTTCGCACCTGTTGTTCAGGCAAGCCCGGAGCTGCCTGACTGATTAGCTCAGTCAGCAGATGCATGTATGAAGCCATCAGTTCTTCGAAGCAACGGCGAGCCGTCTCATCCCTTGCAACTCTCGCTTCGATCATCGACAAAACCGGGTCATCGGCAATCCGGAGAGTTTCTTCCGCGGCATAACGGAGCGCAGCTCTCACTAGGCTGGCGCCATCGACAGAATAATGGATCTGCTCAATTCGTGCTCTGTGTATTGATATCGTTCGTTCAACAAAAGCAGCAAGGAGCGCATCCTTGTTCGGATAGTGATATTGCAAGGAAGCGAGCGAGATGCCAGCGCGTGTTGCAACATCTCGCATTGAGACGCCATCCAAACCTGCAACAAAAGCGGCTTCCCTGAGCGCGTCAAGGATGCTTGTCGCCGTGGAGGGGATCGTTTGTTCTTTGGTGACGGTCATCTTTGGCTCTCCCTTTATCCTGTCAGTATCCCAGTCCGCGTCCGAAAATTCATTGTACTGTTCATTTAAAGACATGCACCAAACGCAGCGCCGATAGTTCATTTTAGCTGGCACGATTTTACCTGTCAGTTGACAGTATGGACAGGAAATATTAGCCTGTCAGTTGACAGGTTGATGGATTACTTTGCGAAGTGTCCTGATGACGATGCTGACCATGATTCTGACAAATATGCTGGCAACGGACAAAGGCAAGGACCGACTGCAAAAGCGCCGCCAGTTTGACCGTCACTATGCGATTGGAGTGAGACATGAATACAACCAAATTTCATGATGTGATGGTGATTGGCGCGGGGATCGCAGGCGTTGCGGCAGCATCCTCACTGGCTGCCAAGGGGCTCTCTGTTATGGTCTTGGAGGCTAGGTCGCGACCAGGTGGCCGGATCCACTCTGTGAAGACCGATCAGGGGCAGACGATAGATCTTGGAGCTCAGCTAATTGGCGATTGCCAGACACGGATCTCTGCCCTTGTTGATCAATTCCGCCTGACCCGGGTTCCCTTATACGATCAGGGATGGACTTTTCATCAGGACAACGAGCGTAACACCATCTCCTACAAGAAAGGTTCATCACTTCCGCTTTCTCCGTTGGGCTACATCGACGCGGCGCAGATGCTTTGGCGTACCGAACGAAAGCTAGCTTCAGTTCAGCAGGAGATGAATCGGCTGGATCTCATGAAAGCAAGGGACTTCATAGAAGGCCTGGGCTTTACCAGCGAAGCTGTGCGTGTTGTATCGAGCCATGCTGAAGCCGAAATGTGCCTGCCTCTGGAAGATGTTTCTGCATATGAGTTCCTGCACCAGCTCAATTGTGTGGGGGGCGTCCAAGGCGAAAGCAACAGCGCACAATGGTTCCTTGCAGAGGGCATGGGCGCAGTAGTGGATGGTTTAGCGCAACACATTCAAAGCCAAATGGTGTTCTCGTCACCGGTTACCGGTATCAGCCGCGTTTCCGGAGGCTACTTGATTGAATGCGGCGATCTGAACTATCGCTCAAACCGCGTTCTGTTCACAGCGCCTCCGCAACTGTATGACCAAATGGGGCTGACCAATCTCCTCCCGAATCAAAGGCGTGGGGTGATCGACGGATACCGAGTCGGGTCCGTCATCAAGACGATTCTGGTTTTTGACCGTCCGTGGTGGCGAGCGCTGCAGGCCTCGGGTCGTGGTCTCAGTCGTGGTGGACTCTTCGGCTCGATGATTGACGCCTCGCCGGCAAATGGCAGATATGGGATCCTCGTGCTTTTTTCAACCGCGTTGGATTTTTCGAGGCTCCAGCATTTTTCTCGTCCTGAAGATCGCTGCGAGCAAGCGCTCCGATGGATAGCAGAAATTGCAGGTCAGAAGATTCCTGAGCCAATCGCTGGATTCTCGACAAACTGGAACTCCGACCCTTGGTCTTGTGGTGGTTATGCCAGTCGGCGCGCAATCGGAGGATGGTTGGCTTCAGCAGAGTTATTCAGCCCGTACGAGGGCATTTACTTTGCCGGAACCGAAACTGCCAATCAATGGCGGGGATTCGCTGAAGGTGCGCTTCAATCCGCGGAACGCGCTGTTAACGAATTACTTGCAGTGTAGAGGTGAATGACTAAGTAATCTGTCACGAAGTGAATCAGAGTGGCTTTTGACATATTTGCTATTCGCTCATAGCAGGCCATGGCTCTATGCCAGTCATTGCTGGAGCATGAGTTTGATAAGGCAAATACTGAACAAAATACAAAGGCATCACGATGTTGGTTTGCTCTGCTGCCGACGATCCCTGAGTGCCGGTCAACTTGAAGGTTTTTCGTGGTGCACACTTCTCTACGTAGGAGGCCAGTGACTTTGCCCGTGTGCGTTTACCGCTTTTTACTTCGACCGGAACAACATCACCTGCATCCGTTGCAAGGATAAATTCAACTTCAGCGCGGGCATCATTCCAGGAATAGCTTGGGTCAACCCCCATGGCGGTTAGTTCTTGCTGCACAAAATTTTCGGCAACATAGCCCTTGTATTCGTAGTTTTGTTGCTTGATTTCTTTATAACTGCTGCCCAGCATGTGGTTTAGCAGCCCAACATCAAACATGAACAGTTTTACCATATTGTCTTTTTTATAGGCTGCAAGCGGCACTCTTGGCTGACCTTCAACAGGGTAGTTCGCCAAGGCCAAGCGGCAGGATTGCAGCCAGTGGATTGCAGTTTCAAAATCGCCGTAACGAGATTTTCGCTCGTGGACGTTTTTAAACTTAAAACGTTTAACGGACTCATCTGTGACTAGAGAGAGCTGCGCGGGGATGCTGTTGAATACCGATTCGATCAACGTTGCATCGACTTTACCAGCGTATTTTCCAAAATCACGGCGATAACCTGCGACCAAGTCCGCATGAATTTTAGACACCTTTTCAACACGTTCTAAAATGCTCGATTCTTTATATTGATACCAAGCCGCAACGGCTTCAGGCATCCCACCGGTGTAAAAATAGTCGGTTAGCTTATCCATCAATTTAGAGTGTGCTGCCGCGGAATTTGCTTGTGTATCAAATGCTTTTATCAAGGCAGGTTCTTGCGACGCATAAATAAATTCCTGAAAGGTCAACGGACGCAGGTTATATTGTCTAACCTTACCAACAGGGAAAGCATTCAACAAACCAATGTTTGAGCCACTGGCCGCGACAAAGTAAGACGGCGCTTTTTCGGCAAAGTACTTCAGTGAGGTCACTGCCCGTGCACACTCACCAATTTCATCCAGGATCAACAGGTCTGTGTCCGGTCTAAACACCTTGTTAGTGATCAGCTCAATATTCATCAGTAACTCATCTGGTGAAAGTGAGCCATCGAATGCTTCTTTGTAAGCGGGGTTTTCCAAAAAATCGATACGAAGGACATTGGCAAAAGTGTCGCCAAACAACTCTTGCAGCAAGAAAGTTTTGCCTGTTTGCCTTGCGCCATCAATCAACAAAGGCTTTCGTACAGGTTGGTTTTTCCAAGCCATTAATGCGTTCAGTAAAGTGCGCTGCATCGTCTTTTCATGCCTGCAAGATCGTTAACTTGCCCACACTATAACCCAGAACACACTTTTATGCGCCAAAAAATGTAATAAATCACACTTTTATGCGCAGAAAAGTGTGAATGCCTGTACCAATGGTGGCGTCGGCAGTGACCGCTTGCCGGACAGGGCGGGTGCTTTGAACAACAATCAGACTGCCGCAGGCAGTCGTTCTGAAACCCACCCGCCCTGTCCGGCATGCGCAGTCAACTAAAAATCGATGTGCCCAGCCTGTCCGGCAAGCACCAATGAGCCGCCAAGCCAAGTCTGCGAAAGCAGTGGGGCGCAGGGTTGAGTTAATGCCGGACTCACAGTAGTATTAAATACCAATATTTGGTACATGGAGCCTAAAATGGCAAAAAACACCAGCATATCCCTGGGGAATCACTTTGACGAATTCATCGCACAACAGCTCAAAAGCGGGCGCTATGGCTCTGCCAGCGAAGTTGTACGCACCGGTCTCAGGCTGCTTGAGGAAGCCGAAGCGCGTCGCCAACACGTGCGTCAATTGTTGATTGATGGCGAGCAAAGCGGTTTTGTGGATTACGACTATAATACCTTTATGGAAGAACTCGACAAAGAAGGGCATTGATGCCAGCGTTCATACTCAGCAAAAAGGCCAAGGATGACCTTATAGGGATTGCCCGTTATACCGAGCAAACCTGGGGGCGAAAACAAAGACTGCTCTATTTAAAGAGATTGGATTCAATGTTCTACACGCTCGCTGAAAATCCTGCTCTTGGTCGCCCATGTGATGATATCCGCCCCGGGTATTTCAAGCAGCTGGAAGGTAACCACCTTATCTTCTACCGACACGGCTCAATCTCCATAATTGAAATCATGAGAGTTCTCCACAAACGCATGGATGTGGCGTCGCATGTATGACACGTCGTTACCATGTGAGTTTTAATCAAGACAAACCTTGAATCCGTCAGATGTCACACTTTTATGCGCATAAAAGTAGGCACGCCTTTACCGATAGAGGCATCAGCAGTGACCGCTTGCCGGACAGGCGGGGTGCGTTGAAGAACAATCAGACTGCCGCAGGCAGTCGTTCTGAAACCCACCCCGCCTGTCCGGCAAGCACCAATAAACCAGTGACTCCAACGAAGGCCGCGCTCCACTGCAATCGAAGAGCCGGGCTGGCGTGAAGGCGGTTGCGTTGAAGAACAATCAGACTGCCGCAGGCAGTCGTTCTGAAACCCACCCACCTTCACGCCAACCCAGCTCCTCAGGTGTAATACTCATCAATGTTAATCAGGACTGTCGCTGCTCCTGACCCTCCAATAAAAATGCCTGCCTCACACAAACTTCTGATTGGCCGACCTCAATGTCAGTCATCCATGAGAAATGACTTTTGCGTTTGCCCGACGACAGCCGTCCGTTGTTCTGATGCACAAGCTGTATAAACAGATCAACGCTCTGCGCCGGCCAATCAAGCAAGCCATTCAATTCACGTTTGGCGCGATCAAATCCCAGCAGAAAATCAATTTCCCTTCTCATATCTTCGGT
>JBFZEG010000131.1:0-26514 GCA_041306975.1 Gammaproteobacteria bacterium
AACAATAATGCGGATATTGATGGCTTTATTGTGCAGGTACCGCTTCCCAAGCATATCGATGAAACCCGCGTAACGCTGGCGATTTCTCCCGCTAAGGACGTTGACGGGTTCTCTCCTGCCAACGTGGGTCGCATGTGCCTTGCACTGCCGACGTTTATCTCCGCGACACCCAATGGGGTGATGGAATTGTTAAAACGCTACCAGATTGATACCGCTGGCAAACATTGTGTTGTAGTTGGTCGCAGCAATATTGTCGGCACACCCATGTCTATCCTGATGTCACGCAACAGTAATCCCGGCAACGCCACTGTCACACTGGTGCACAGCCGCACCCCTAATATGGCAGAAATCTGCAAAACTGCCGATATCCTGATTGTGGCTATCGGCAAACCGGACTTTGTCACCGCAGATATGGTCAAAGACGGCGCGGTTGTTGTTGATGTCGGCATCACCCGTGTGCCCGACGCCAGCAAAGCCAGCGGTTTCAGACTGACTGGTGATGTTCACTTTGAATCCGTTAAATCCAAATGCTCCTTTATTACACCAGTCCCTGGCGGCGTCGGCCCGATGACCCGGGCATCGCTGCTGCAGAACACTCTCAAAGCTCAGGCGCTGCGCGAACAGCTCTGAGCCTGTGCGCCATTTACAGGAAAACCATTATGTTTGAAGCTATCAACAGTTTACCCGCAGATCCTATTCTTGGACTGATGGCAGCCTTCCGGGCTGACAAAAACGCACACAAAATTGATCTGGGTGTCGGCGTTTATAAAAATGAGCTTGGGCAAACGCCCGTTATGCGCGCTGTCAAGCAGGCGGAGGCCCGGCTGCTGGCAAATCAACTTACTAAAACCTACGTTGCGCCTGCTGGCCAGGACAGTTTTAATCACCTGATTGCCGGCCTTATTTTTGGAGATAACCTGCGGGACTCGTTAGGAGAGCGTCGGGTAACTTTCCAGACACCTGGCGGCTGCGGTGGTTTGCGTCTGGGCGCAGAGTTCCTGCAAAAAGTTAAACCTGGCGCAAAAATTATGGTTAGTGACCCTACCTGGGCCAACCATATTCCTCTGCTGGGTGAGGCCGGTTTGCAAATCAGCAAATATCCTTACTATGACTACAAGAGTCACTCAATCCGTTTTGATGCGATGATGGAAAGCCTGAACACGGCAGGTCCGGGTGACCTGGTATTGTTACACGGCTGCTGCCACAACCCTTGCGGCGCCGATCTTGATCAACATCAATGGCAGGCAATTGCCGCACTGGCGCAGAAAAATGGCTTTACGCCGTTTATTGATCTTGCCTATCAGGGATTGGGAGATGGCATCGTCGAAGACACCTACGGCGTCCGTTTGCTGGCCGAGAGCTTGCCCGAACTGGTGGTGGTCAGCTCCTGCTCCAAAAACTTTGGCTTGTACCGCGAGCGCACCGGATCATTGACGGTGATCAGCGCAAACGCAGCGTCCACCAAGGCCGCTGGCAGCCAGATTGCTTCCATCGCCCGCAGTATCTACTCGATGCCGCCAGATCATGGCGCGGCAGTGGTGATTGAAATTCTAGGTGACAGCACACTCAACGCGGACTGGGAAACTGAGCTCACTGAAGTGCGTAACCGCATCAATGGATTACGCACAGAACTGGTTAACGCCCTGGCAGCAAAAGGCATAGACCGGGACTTCAGTTTTATTCAGCGTGAAAAAGGCATGTTTTCGTTCCTGGGCCTGAGTGTTGAACAGGTACACAGCCTGATCAACAACTACAGCATTTATCTGGTCGATTCCAGCCGCATCAATATCGCTGGCATCAACCACAGCAACCTCGACTATCTGGCAGACAGCATCAAGCAGGTGCTGTCCGCCTGAGGTTAAACGCGAACGGTCAACACGTCACAACCAATGCCGTGTAATACGGCGTTGGCTGTGGAACCAAGTATTGCTCGAATCGGGTTATGTCCGTGACTGCCAATGACCAGAAGGTCTGTAGAGGATTCTGCCACCAGCTTTTTGATCTCAGTGGCGGCTTTGCCCGATAAAAAATGCACACTGCCAGCCGCAATACCGTGTTTAGCCAGTAATTTACGCGCCGCATCTGCCACCATGGCTTGTTGCTGTTTCTGAACCAACTCAAAGTCTCCCATGTTCAGCTCAAATGAGTAACTGCCCAACAATGGTTCGAATACCAGCACCGCACTCAATACGGCTTTATTGGCAGCCGCTATCTCAGCGGCTTTTTTGACAATCGTGTCGGACTCGTCCGATCCATCAATCGCAACCAGCACTTTTTTGTAATGGGACATAAGGTGAGTCTTCCTTTGTGGATATTAAAAACGCTGACTGTTTAGCAGCACTGTCTGGATCATAGTTAAATACTTGCGATCGCTCAATGAGCCATACCGATCGCCACAACTATGTCCTAACTATTTGACGCAGATCAAAATTTGAAGAGCAATTGCGCAGGAATATCTGCTTGCGGGCGCGCCCCAAGCCAAAGACAAGGCACTGGAAACCTGCCTCTAACTTCATCTGAGATACAGGAGACTGATAATGGAAGACAGAATAATCGCAAGAAATATTGGCCTGACTGTTGGCGTCATCATGATGGTTGCGCTGGGTCTGGTCACCATCTCTACAATCATCGGCAACTCACTCTGATCAGATCTCTGATAGTGCTGCCAATAATGTCCACCAAAATTGCCGGGGCTTAACGCCGCCCCGGCAGGACATTCCTGAGTTCGTCAGCCAGTTTGCGTAACGCAGTCTCTGTTGTTGGCCAATCAATGCAGGCGTCGGTTATCGAAACGCCA
Source organism: Gammaproteobacteria bacterium (assembly GCA_041306975.1). GTDB lineage: Bacteria > Pseudomonadota > Gammaproteobacteria > Pseudomonadales > Pseudohongiellaceae > Pseudohongiella. The sequence goes on from JBFZEG010000131.1 coordinate 2,798, forward strand.
TAGCGAATTTCCTGCGGGTCTGCGGGTATGGGTTGGTTGCCGGCACAGATGTTGCTTTCCACCATAACGCCCATAATTGATTTGTTGCCGCTTACAATCTGCTGCGCCACATCTTCCAGCACTTCCAGTTGCAACTCGTATTGCTTGCGAGAATTGCCGTGACTGCAATCCACCAGAATATTCTCTGGCAATGCCGCCTTACGCAACTCAGCCTCGCAGGCTGCTACAAACGGTGCCTGGAAATTAGGCTCTTTCCCGCCGCGCAAAATGACATGACAATGCGGGTTTCCCGATGTTCTGAAGGCCGCGACACGTCCATTTTCAGTGACACTGATAAAGGTGTTGACGGCGCTGGCGGACCTAATCGCGTTCACCGCAACGGACAAACTTCCATCCACATTATTTTTAAAACCGACCGCTGAAGAAATGCCGCTCGATAACTTCCGATGCGTAGGCGATTCTGTTGTCCGTGCACCAATGGCTGTCCAGCTCACCAGATCCTGAAGGTACTGAGGGGAAATCAGATCCAGCGCCTCGACGGCTATCGGTACTCCCAGTGCGTTGATATCCAGCATCAGCTGCCTGCCGATGCGTAAACCATGCTCAATGCGGTGACTGCCATCCAGATAGGGATCGTAAATCAAGCCTTCCCAACCGACCGTGGTACGCGGTTTCTCAAAATAAACGCGCATCATGATCATCAGCGTGTCTTTGAGCTCGTCCGCCAGCGGCTTTAACAAACGTGCATAGTCCATCGCCAGCGCGGTATCGTGAATCGAGCAGGGTCCAACCACAACCAACAATCGATGGTCCTTGTTGTCGAGGATGCCTTTAACGCTGTGGTGTCCGTAAAGAACTGTATCCAGAGCATCGCCCTTTAAGGGCATTTCCCGCTTGAGTTCGGCAGGTGAGGGCAACTCCTCCTGCGAAATAATGTGCAAATTGTCTACTTCCCGCGTTTTGGCTGACATAACTGCTTTCCTGAGATTTCCAAATTTCGGCTCTATTCTGGAGGCTGAGCGACACGCAAGCAAGTCGGGGCTGATAGAACGCGGCTCTAATCATGCCTGCCGTCGAAAATCAGCAGCCCTCATACCAGTCAGAAATAAGACTGCAAGATAGGTCACCAGACCTCCAACACACACAACAGCCAGCATGGACGCACGCTGAGCCACCGGCCAGTCAATCCACATACGCCAATCGCCTGCCAACCACACCAGCAACGCCGCCATTAATACATTGGCTAACAGCATCCTGGCCAGAAACAAACCCCAGCCGGGCTGAAATTGATAAATGCCGCCTCGCCATAAACCCAACAAAAGCAGGCCGGCATTTAAAAACGCTGCCAGGGAGGTGGCCAGCGCCAGTCCGGTATGAGCAAAATCCAGCACAAACACCAGCAAAATATTCAGAAACATATTTACAACCATGGCAACAATGCCAATCCGCACCGGCGTGCTGGTGTTCTGCCTGGCGTAATAACCCGGAGCAAACACCTTGATGGCCATAAACGCAGTCAATCCAAGTGCATAGGCTTGCAGACTGAGTGTTACCTGAGTCACGTCAAAGACATCAAAATTGTCATTCTGAAACAAAGTGATGATCATTGGCTGAGCCAGCAGGACCAGCGCCAGTGAAGCTGGAATGGCGATCAGCAAAATCAACCTGAAGGCCCAATCCAGCAGGGCAGCAAACTCGTGTGAAGATTTTTCCGCGTGGCGGCGCGACAAACTCGGCAGAACAACGGTGGCCACCGCCACAGCAAAAATACCCAGCGGCAGATCCATCAACCGTTCGGAAAAATACAACCAGGAGACACTGCCAGATACCAGCAATGACGCGATCACCGTGTCCAGCAACAGATTGATCTGACTCACTGAGACGCCAAATAGCGCCGGCACCATCAACCTGAGTATGCGGCTGACCCCCTCATGCCCCCGCTCAAATCGCGGCTTTGGCAACAACTTCATACGCGCGAGAAATGGCAGTTGAAACAAGAATTGGCTGATACCGGCTATCATTACGCCCCATGCCAAAGCGATTTCAGGCTGATCAAAATAGGGGCTCAATATCAAAGCAGAGCCAATCAGTGAAACATTGAGCAGCGATGGCGTTATCGCGGGCACCGCAAAACGGTCATAACTGTTAAGAATTGACCCGGCAAACGCGGTCATGGAAATCAAAAACAAGTAGGGGAAGGTAATCCGCAACATGTCCACAAACAACGCAAACTTTGCAGGCTCATCGGTAAACCCGTAGGCGATGGGCCATGCAACCAGAGGCGCAGCTGCAACCACCACAACACTGATGACCAGTAGGATAGTACCGAGATAGGCTGCCACCACATTGATCAGGGTCTGCACCTCTGCCAGCGTTCGCTGGCTTCGATACTCTGACAACACCGGCACAAATGCCTGGTTAAAGGCACCCTCGGCAAACAATCTGCGCAGGAAGTTGGGTATCTTGAAGGCTAGAAAAAACGCGTCAGAGCCGTCTCCGGGCCCAAACACATGGGCCAGCACAACATCTCTCACCAACCCGAGCATTCGCGACAAAAATGTCATGCTGCCGGTGATTGCACTTGAGCGCAGCAAACCTGCGCGAGCTTTTGGAGGCCGCGCTGGGTCAGCTACGGGTGATACATCGCCATTCTGGCGCTTCTCGTCCTGCCCGGGCTCAGGTGAATTGGAACTGGAACTGCTCACGTTGAAGTCTCTTTCTCTCGTTTCAGCATTCCATTATGCTGCGCTGTGCGCATTATGGGCACCCTTACAATAAAAAACGATATAAGAAAGCACTAAAACCTCAGAAGAATAAAACTATGGACAAGACACAACGCATTAATCGATGGCGGGCGATAGGCCCGGGAATGGTGATGGCTTCAGCAGCTGTAGGAGCTTCACATCTGGTGGCCTCTACCCAATCAGGCGCTTTGTTTGGATGGCAACTACTGTGGCTGATTGTCCTCGTTAATGTGTTCAAGTACCCGTTTTTCCGTTTTGGTGTTCAGTACACATTGATCAACAACAAAAGTCTGATTGAAGGTTATCAGCAAAAAGGCCAAGGCTGGCTGATCGCATTTACCCTGCTTAATCTGATTGCAGCGGTCGTTAATACTGCGGGTGTGTTACTGCTGACCGCCAGCCTGTTGCAGTACTTTATACCCGGGAACCTCAGTCTTACCGTCCTGTGCCTGATACTGCTTGGTATCTGCCTGAGTATTTTGCTCGCCGGGCATTATCGCTTACTCGACGGTTTATCACGCCTATTAATGCTGGCGCTAACTGTGTGCACGTTTGTGGCACTGTTTATCGCTTGGCGCAACGGCCCCATGGCACCCGCAGATTTTGTCAGCCCGTCGCCCTGGCAACTGTCTGCGTTGGCGTTTATCGTAGCGACAATGGGCTGGATGCCGGTGCCGATTGAACTTTCCGCCATCAACTCGCTGTGGTTACGATCAAAACAAAAACTCACCACTGTATCGCTGTCTGACGGACTTTTTGACTTTAATCTCGGATATGCGATTGCGGTAGTGCTGGCCGTTGCGTTTGTTGCATTAGGCGCACTGCTGCAACACGGCACCGAACAACCTATCGCGATGGCCAGCGCAGCATTCGCACAACAGCTGGTATCGATGTACGCCAACACAATTGGTGAGTGGTCGCGGCTGTTCATCGCGTTTATTGCGTTTATGTGTATGTTTGGAACAACCCTGGCCGTGCTGGATGGCTATGCAAGAACCCTGAACGAGTCCTTCAGCCTGATGTTCAGACACCAGAACGCCCCGAAGCCGTGGGCGCTGAGCGCATGGACGCTGCTCCAGGCGGCATCCGGTATGGCCATTATTCTGTTCTTTCAGACGGCTCTGAGCCCGATGCTAACATTTGCCATGACCCTGGCATTTATTACCACACCATTTTTCGCCTGGCTGAATTTCAGCCTGATCCGTGGCAGTGGCATATCCAGATTCATGAACGGATTGGCATGGGCCGGCATGGTTTACCTATCAGGATTCAGTCTGCTCTATATTGTGTGGTACCTGTTCTGGCGTTGATTGAACACAGGACCCAAGCCGCACAATCCCGTCATGGCTATTTGTTAAGTACGCGAAGCATCCACGCAGTTTTCTCGTGGATGCGCATCCGATCTGAGGCCAGCGAAGCTGTTGACTCGTCGTTGGCGTGCTGAGCAAGTTTGAGGACGAGGCGACAGGTTTTGACCAATTGCTCGTGACCGGATGTCAGTATGTCAACCATGGTTCTGCCATCGGGTACCCCATCGATTTCTTTGATAGCGCTCAGCCTTGATAGCTCTTTGTAAGTACCGGGTGCAGGCACATCAAGCGCGCGGATGCGCTCTGCAACCTCATCCACCGCTAAAGCCAGTTCCGTGTAATGCTCCTCAAACATCAGATGTAATTCTCTGAATTGCGGCCCTTCAACATTCCAGTGAAAATTGTGTGTTTGCAGGTAAAGCGTGTAAGAATCAGCCAAAAGATGCTTGAGTCCCTCAGCGATAGCCAGACGATCAGATTCATTGATTCCGATATCAATTGCGCTCATAAAAATTCCTTAATGTACCAAAAGTGACTTCTGCAAAGATTGATAGCCGGAGCTTAACACAGGTGCCGGCATCTGTCGGACCAGGCTGGAGACCTTTCGCAAAAGCCAGACGCCGCGGATTCCAGCCTTGACAACAGTATCGATTGCCGGCATAGTACCGCGTCTCAAAATTCGCCACACGTTGACAGTATCTCAAGGAGCATCAGTTGGCCAACACTGCACAAGCACGCAAACGCGCGCGTCAAAATGAAACCGCTCGCCGCCACAACGCCAGTTTCCGTTCCATGGTTCGTACCTACATTAAGAAAGTAGTTGCTGCGATCCAGGATGGTAACTATGACAATGCAACAGCCGCTTATCAGCGCGCAGTTCCTGTCATTGATCGCATGGCGGACAAAGGTATCATCCACAAGAACAAGGCTGCCCGGCATAAAAGCCGTCTCAACACCGCAATTCTTGCTTTGAAATCGGCCTGATCAGGCCCTGGCGGCTGCATACTCAGCCGCCATTTGTAATCACCTGAATCACGCAAGAAAAAAGGCCGCTCTTTTCAGGAGCAGCCCTTTTGGTGTGTGCGTGTTATTCCTGTCAAACTTCTGAAGAATTAAATTTTTACCGTTATTCTGTCAAAACCAGATTGTCACGGTGAATGATCTCTTCGTCACCCAGATAGCCCAGAATACTTTCGATCATACGGCTGGGCTGACGCACCAATTGTTCAGCTTCGCCGCTATCATAGTTGACCAGACCCCGCGCAATTTCCTTGCCCGCTTCATCCTTGCAGACTACAACATCGCCCCGATCAAACGGGCCTTTGACAGATACAACACCCACCGGCAACAAACTGCGACCGGACTCTGTAAGCACCTTGACCGCACCAGCATCAAGCACCAATTGACCTTTGGCCTTTAACTGTCCCGCCAGCCACTGCTTCCGGGCCGCCATGGGTTGCTTTTCAGGTAACAGCAGAGTGCCAATTGACTCACCGCTGTTCAACCGAATCAGCACATCGGTTTCTCTGCCATTTGCAATGATTGTGCGAGCACCTGACCTTGCAGCAAGGCGTGCAGCCGTAATTTTTGTGATCATGCCGCCACGACCCAAACTGCCACTTCCGCCGGCCATCTGTAACAGTCTGCTATCCTCTGCCATGGCTTCGCTGATCAATGGTGCGTCCGGGTTAGAGCGCGGATCAACTTCGTGCAATCCTTTCTGATCAGTGAGAATGACGAGGGTGTCAGCACCCAGAAGATTGGCAACCAATGCACCCAAAGTATCGTTATCACCAAAACATAATTCGGCAGTGGCAACCGTATCATTTTCGTTAATGACCGGCACTACGCGCATTGATACAAGCCCGGCCAGGGTGCTGCGGGCATTAAGATATCGTCTGCGATTGGAGAGATCATCATGGGTAAGCAGCACCTGCGCAGTATGCACACCGTATTGTTTGAAGCTGGTCTCATAGGTCTGGATCAAACCCATCTGACCTACAGCAGCGGCTGCCTGCTGTAAATGAATCTCCTTAGGGCGCGACTTTAAACCCAAGCGCGCAACACCTTCAGCTACCGCCCCTGACGACACCAAAATCACTTCGATACCACTTTGTTGCAGCGCAACAAGCTGTCTGACCCAGTTTTCAATCCCGACACGATCAAGCCCTGTGCCATTGTTGGTAATCAGGGAACTGCCAATTTTTATTACCCAACGACGCGCCAATTAAAAATCCTCGTCAAAGTCGTCAAAATCATCCACAGCATCCGGATCTTCAGCAATTCGCCGCTCGCGACTGCGCTCGATACTGCGCCTGATCTCGAACTCCATCTGCTGGTCACTGACCTTATGCAACTCAATATAATCAGGATCCTGCTCGAGGCGCTCCCTGTGTAATTCAACGGAGCGCATGATGTCCTGACACAACTTCTGGCAGCCGGTGCCATCAATCGCAGCAATTCTATAAACCGGAATATCCCAGCCGAGCTCATCAACAAAACGCTGCTGCAATGCATCCAGGGTTTCATCATCGGCCATGTCTGCTTTGTTGAGGACAAGCCAGCGCTCTTTTTTTGCCAACGTCTCGCTGAATCCAGCCAGCTCATCAACAATGGCACGCGCTTGCGCGACCGGGTCTACATCCTCGTCCATGGGTGCGGCATCAATCATATGCAGCAACAAGCGCGTACGCGACAAGTGCTTCAGGAATCGGAACCCTAATCCAGCACCATGAGAAGCGCCCTCGATCACCCCAGGAATATCTGCCATCACAAAACTGCGTTCAAGCTCAATTCGCACTACACCTAGCCCTGGCACCAGAGTAGTAAACGGATAGTCAGCAACTTTAGGTCGGGCCGCAGAGACTGCTCGCAGCAAGGTAGATTTCCCCGCATTCGGCATTCCCAGCAAGCCGACATCCGCCAAGACTTTCAACTGCAGCTGCAGAGTACGCACTTCGCCATCGCTACCTTTGGAGGTTTTGGTAGGAGCTCTGTTTGTGCTTGATTTATAACGCGTATTTCCTAGACCGTGAAATCCGCCGCGAGCCACCAGTACTTTCTGGCCTTCTTCCGAAATATCAGCGATCAACTCCTCGGTATTCTTGTCAACCACGGTTGTCCCTACCGGAACCCTGACGACAAGATCATCCCCGGCACGGCCAGTGCAGTTAGCGCCCATGCCACCCTGTCCCGCCTGAGCGATATAGCGGCGCTGAAAGCGAAAATCCACCAAGGTATTCAGCGCCAGATCACCGATCAGATAGACGCTGCCACCATCACCGCCATCACCACCATCGGGACCGCCTTTGGGAATAAATTTTTCCCGACGAAAGCTCATGCAGCCGTTGCCGCCCTTGCCGGCTTCTACAACGATTTCTGCTTCATCTACAAACTTCACGTATATTTCCGCCCATATAAAAAAGCCCCGTCGACTGACAGGGCTTTATTTTGATCCTTGGCACCAACTGCAACAGAATCCTGATTCACGATCTCTCAGGCCATCCGCTCACAGCGCCGGATGCGCTCAAGCAGTCACTATGCTGACGTACTTGCGGTTGTTTGCACCTTTAACTTCAAACAGCACTTTACCTTCCGCTGTTGCAAACAAAGTATGGTCTTTACCAATACCTACATTACGACCGGGGTGGAAGCGTGTGCCACGCTGACGAACAATAATGTTGCCAGCCAATGCGTGTTCACCACCAAATTTCTTGACGCCAAGTCGTTTGGCTATCGAGTCACGACCGTTACTGGTACTACCGCCTGCTTTTTTATGTGCCATTTTCTATATCACTCCAAGCCTGACTCAGGCGTTGATACCTGTAATACGAACTTCAGTAAACCACTGACGGTGGCCCTGACGCTTACGATAGTGTTTACGACGATTAAACTTGATGATTGTGACTTTTTTGGCACGGCCCTGGGCTATCACTTCCGCGGTTACTGTACTGCCTTCCACGTAAGGTGCGCCTATCTTTACAGATTCGCCTTCGCCTACCATCAGCACTTTATCAAAGTTAATCAACTGACCCATTGGAACTTCAATCTTTTCCAACTTCAGTGTTTCGCCTTCAACAACACGGTGCTGTTTGCCACCACTTTCAATAACCGCGTACATATCAAACTCCAGTATTAGGTAACGTCAGCCCCGGCAATGGCCGATGTGCTATAAGCTTTAAGGGCGGGCATTTTACGAGAAGCAAGCGCTGCAGGCAAGCACTTATCAATGATTTATCGTCTTGACACCGGACGCCTCCCCCCCTAGCATTGCCAACGCGTCAATTCTTAAGCGTACTTGAGCTCCGGTCACCCCATGCACAAAAACATCCGCGCCGCAGTCGCCACCGATTTCGAGGCTGTCAATACTTTTATCATTGAGCAATTGCATTCCAATGTGGATCTAGTCGAAAACATCGGCCATTACATAACCAATGCGGGCGGCAAGCGCATGCGGCCGGTGCTGGTACTGCTCAGCGCTCGGGCTTGCGGCGCTACTGGCAATGACGCGGTCAAACTCGCAGCGGTCATTGAGTTCATTCACACCGCCACCTTGCTTCATGATGATGTTGTGGACATGTCAACGATGCGTCGAGGTCGTCCGACTGCCAACGAGCAGTGGAACAATCCGTCGAGTGTGCTGGTTGGCGACTTTATCTACTCGCGCGCTTTCCAGATTCTGGTCAGCATCGGCCACATTGGTATCATGCAGGTTATAGCCGATACCACCAATGTGATTGCCGAAGGCGAAGTGCTGCAGCTTCTCAACAAACACCGTGTTGACACCACTGAGGCAGATTACCTGCGCGTGATCAGTGATAAGACCGCCGTTCTGTTTCAGGCTGCGGCGTACTGCGGCGCGTTGATCGCCAATGCAGACAGCGCACTTCAGATTGCTCTGAAAGAGGCTGGCATGCATATCGGGCTTGCATTTCAGTTAGTCGACGATGCGCTTGACTATGATGGCAACACAACCGAACTTGGCAAAAACATCGGGGATGATCTTGCAGAGGGCAAGCCTACTCTTCCGCTGATTTTTGCGATGCAACACGCCAGCGTTGAGGATCAGGCTATCATCCGCCAGAGCATCCTCACCGGCGGGACTGATCGCCTGGCTGACGTCATCCAAATCGTTTTGCGCTGCGGTGCTCTTGACTACACACGACAAATCGCGCGACAGCACGCAGACAAGGCGGTAGCAAAACTGATGCAACTACCTGAGTCCCCTTACCGCAGTGCCTTGCTGCAAATGTGTGAGCTGTCTGTTTCACGCGCCAGTTAATCTGCTCTACTGCGTATTGCTAGAGTTTCCTTTTCAGTTATGTTAAATCAACAACGCAATGAGACAACAACTCATTTGTGATGGCTAACCATGCCCCGAAAATTTGCCTGAAGAGCGGAGTACCAACGCAATGCCTTTTACCGAGACCAGCCCCATACTCGACACTGTTGCAGACATAGAAGCATTTGAAAGCGCGCCCTTTGCTGAACGCTTTCCTGCCGCGCACGCGCTCGAACTGATTGAAAGAAGCGCTGAACTGTATGGCGAGGATCCGGCTATCGAGTTTCTTCTGACTGGCAAACGCGACGAAACGCCAGCCACCCTGAGTTTCAACGCCCTCGCCAACCTCACGCGCCAGACAGCCAATCTGCTGAGTTCGCTTGGCCTGCAAGGTGATCAGTCCGTATCCATTCTGCTACCCATATTGCCACAGTCGCATCCGCTGATACTGGGTAGCCAGGTCGCTGGCTTGGCTAATCCAATAAATCCACTGCTGGAGCCAGCACACATCAGTGAAATCATTCAGGCCACAGATGCACGCGTTATTGCGTGCCTCGCGCCATCAGCTCACAGCGATCTCTGGCAAAAGCTCCTGAAGATACTCCCTGATTTACCTAAAGTGCACACTGTACTGGCTGTACATCAACCAGGTTTGACCGATGCATCCGCCAGCCTTGAACTCCCCTTTCCTAATGTGAAGGTGATTGATTTTAATGCCGCTCAAGCCATGCAAGTCGCAGACCGACTAGTGCAGCCGAGAAAGATCACTTCAGACACACTGGCAGCCTGTTTCCATACCGGAGGAACGACGGGCAAACCAAAAATTGCGCAGCTGACTCACGGGAACATGGCATATCTGGGACAACTGGCTCGGGTACTGAATTCTCATATTGGCCGACAAACAGCCTTGTGCGGACTGCCATTGTTTCATATCTACGGCGTTATCATTCTGGGGATAGGCGCATTCAGTTCCGGAAACAGGGTTGTCTTGATGACACCATCGGGTTTTCGTAACCCGGAGGTTATCAAAAATCTCTGGCATCACGTTGCACGCTTCAAGGCAAAAAGCTTTGCCGCCGTTCCTACAGTGCTGACTGCCTTGGCGCAGATTCCGGTGGGAGATGAGGATATCAGCTGCCTGAAACGCATTAATTCCGGAGCCGCACCGCTGTCACCAGCCTTTGAGCAGCGGTTCGAAGAGCGCTATCAACTAATCGTCACTAACGGTTATGGGATGACCGAGACAACTTCATTGATCTCTCGGGCACCGGATAGCCAACCCCCTGGAAGTGTAGGTTTGCGTTTGCCTTACTCAAGAATCCGTATTGCAACGCTGGGCGCCGATAATATCGCCTCCGATTGCGCTCTCGGGCAAAGCGGAGTGGTACTGGTTAAAGGTCCACAGGTGTTTGCCGGGTACAAGGCTGCCAATGACAATGCCCAGGCGTGGATAGACGGCGAGTGGTTCAATACAGGCGACCTCGGTTTCATGGATGACGAGGGTTTTCTCTATCTGACCGGAAGAGCCAAAGATCTTATCATTCGCGGCGGCCACAATATTGATCCTGAGATCATTGAAGAGCCGCTAAACCGTCACCCGAGCGTGTTAAGCGCCATTGCAGTTGGCATGCCCGATCCTTACGCAGGTGAGTTGCCAATGGCATTTGTAGTGTTGCAACCAGGCGCCAGTACAACAGCCGCGGAATTACTCACTTACTGTGAGACGGAGGTTTCTGAACGGGCCGCTATACCCAAGCGTATCGAGATCATTTCCGCCATGCCAATCACTGCAGTTGGCAAAATTTTTAAACCGGTGCTGCGCGAGCAAATCAGCGCCGCTGTCCTGTCCGAACATTTAGAGAAGGAAGGCATTTCCGCAGAAGTAACGTGCAGGGCGGATAACAAAACCGGACTGACCGCGTCAATAAAATTGCGCGACCCATCCCACAAAGGGGCAACGGAAGAGTTACTCAGCAGCTATAACGTTGTGGTTAATATTTCACACTAATCAACAACCTGTATAGTCAGGCCTGCACTGGTAGAGCGCAGTATTGAGCGAGTCTCAATACGGCGCAAGCGGTTCTGGCTGGCGCGATAGGTCTGGTCACCCAACTCTCTGATCGCCACTGACATCATTGAAAGATCATCGTAAGCCCTGGAATCCCCCAGCTCCCTGAAGGTCAAGCCGAGCGCCAGATAAAAGTCTGGCTCAAGGTCATTGCGGCGGATGGCTTCCTGAAAATGATCGCGGGCCGCGTCAAAATTCTTTTCCTCAAAGGCCAGATTACCCAGCATGTAGTGGTAATAGGGATTGCGGTTGTTATATGACTGAACCGCGCGGCGATAACGCTGCGACTTGGCAGTCTCCCCTATCTCTGCATAATATCGTGCCAGATTGTTTATAGAGCTGGCGTTATTGCGGTCCAGCAAAGATGCCTTCAAAAAACTGTACTCAGAAAGCTCTGGTTTATCCAGACGCCCCAACGCACTGCCTATGTTGTTCCACGCCATCGCCAAACCCGGATCAAGCGCCAATGCAACTCTGAACAATTCAAGCGCCTGTTGCGTCTGCCCATCAATCAGCAGCTCAACCGCCAGATTATTAAAAAAAAGGGCCTGGGCTTCTGTATCGGAGATGGTTTCTGCTGTCTGCTGCTGGAGTCTAACTTCTGGCGTGAAATCAATAATATACTGGTTGGTGGGGCTGATGCGACCCAACGCGTTGATGTGTTCACTGAGTATCAGTAATTCACCGCGACGATTCCACATGGGGCGTATCTGCACGGTCTGGTAGCTCACTTGCAAACCAAGATGTCTTGCCATGCCTATATAAAGATTTACCAGTGACAAGCAATTTGCGCGGCGCTCCCTGAAAGTCTCAGAGGCCGTAAAGTTAGCAGTATCGTCGTACTGTATGTTCAAAAATTCCGGTTCAAACAAAATCGCCTGCAGACGCTCAACCAAGTCCCAACCACCAAGACCCGGCTCAATATTGGCATCCAGATAGTTTATAACGGCTTGATCCAGGGCAAGCAGATCGATATCCGGCACGTCAATAGAATCGCCGAGTATCTGCAACTCGAATTCGTCACTTTCCCTGAATCCGGGGTTGAGCCCGGAAAATTGACATGCGCCAAGTAATGAGAGTGACAACAGAAGAAAAATTACCCGAAAAGTCTTTAGCACCCGCGCCACCCAGTCAGGAATTCGTTCTGAGAAAGACCGCCAGGCTGTGGAGTTTATTCCAGAGCCATCACCCTATTCTGCACCAGAACAACACAAACCAGAAGCCTGGAGACGCCATCACATATTCGGGTAACTCGGCCCACCACTGCCTTCGGGCACTACCCACTTGATGTTCTGAGAAGGATCCTTGATGTCGCAGGTTTTGCAATGCACACAGTTCTGGGCATTTATCTGGAATCGCTTGCCGCCGGCGCCATCATCCAGCACTTCGTAAACACCCGCAGGACAATAACGCTGCGCCGGCTCGTCATAGATTGGCAAGTTGTGAGCAATCGGTATGGACGCATCAATCAACTTCAGGTGGCAAGGTTGATCTTCTGCATGGTTCGTATTGGACAGAAACACCGACGACAGTTTGTCAAACGTGATTTTCCCGTCAGGTTTTGCATAAACAATTTTATTGCATGCGGATGCCGGCTTAAGCTGCGCATAATCAGGTGATTTATCATGGAAAGTCAGCGGGAAGCGGCCACCAAAAATATTATGCTCTACAAAACTCAGGCTGCTGCCAATCCAGAATCCGAAGTTATGGAAACCGGCGCTGAAATTCCGGGTTTTATGCAGTTCATCGCGCAGACTGGAGTTTGCAAATCGTTGACCGTACTCGGTCAAATCATGGCCCGACGGCACAGCCTCCTGTTTCAGGGCCTCCATTACCGATTCCGCAGCCAACATACCCGAGCGCATGGCTGTGTGACTGCCTTTGATCTTTGCCGCATTGAGCGTGCCAGCATCACAACCGATTAACAGCCCCCCCGGGAAACTCATTTTAGGCAGTGAATTTAATCCGCCTTTGTTCAGCGCTCGGGCACCGTAACTGAGACGTTTTCCACCTTCAATGTATTGCTTGATGACCGGGTGAAGCTTGAATTTCTGGAATTCATCAAATGGACTGATATGTGGATTCTTGTAACCCAGATCCACAATCAAACCAAGATATACCTGATTATTTTCAGCGTGATACAAAAAACCACCACTGGAACCCGCGTAGCTGTCACCAATCATCGGGTAGCCAGCGGTATGCACAACCAATCCTTCCTTATGCTTGGCAGGGTCAATCTCCCAAACCTCTTTCAGGCCTATGCCGTAATGCTGGGGATCACTGTTATTGTCCAGTTCAAAACGGGAGATCAGCTCTTTACCCAGATGCCCGCGGCAACCTTCGGCCAAAATAGTGTACTTGGCATGGAACTCAAAACCCGGCTCATAGGCGTCTTTTTTATTGCCGTGTGCATCCACACCCATATCACCAGTCGCCACGCCTTTGACCGTGCCATCGTCGTGATAGAGAATTTCTGCAGCCGCAAACCCGGGGAAAATTTCTGCGCCCAGTTCCGTCGCCTGCTCCGCCAGCCAGCGGCAAAGGTTACCCAGTGAGACAATGTAGTTGCCATGATTGCGCATGGGTTTGGGAACCAGCAGATCTGGGAATCGGATGGAATTTTCAGAACCTGGCAGATAGTAGATATCGTCGCCTGTCACCGCCGTGTTCAGTGGCGCACCCCGCTCTTTCCAGTCAGGAAACAGCTCGTTTAACGCTGAAGGCTCAAACACAGCGCCGGATAATATATGGGCACCCACTTCCGAGCCCTTCTCCAGCACACAAACAGAAATCTCCTTGCCAGACTCTTTGGCCAGTTGTAGCAGGCGGCAAGCTGTCGACAGGCCCGCCGGACCCGCGCCCACGATGACAACATCAACTTCCATAGACTCGCGCTGCATGGCCTTTTCTCCCCTTGAAACGTGCTGATTCGAACTTAAAAAAACTGCGGTTAACCGACTGCCTAAGACGGCAGGCGCCCAACCTCAAAAGGCCGTCATTATCCTCATTCCCGATACAAATCGCAAAACAAGGCTGCTTTGAAATCAGACTGATTTGCAGCTTAACGTTGTTGCTGATCCGTGATACTCGCCAGCAATGCCCCTTGCAAACTTGGGTATCTAAAAACAAATCCTCCAGCAAGCAGGCGCGCAGGTACTACATTCTGTCCGTTTAGCAACAGCTGCTCGCCCATTTCACCAAACATCAGTTGCACGATCGTAGCAGGTTGCGGAAAAAGACATGGCCGGTGAAGTGCACCTGCCAGCAACTGACTGAAGCAGGCATTGGTCACCGCGGCGGGGGCCGTCACATTAAACACGCCATGTGCTTCAGACGTGATCAACCAGTCAATCACTGCAATCACATCATCCCGGTGTATCCATGATAGATACTGCTGACCATGGCCCGTTCGGCCACCCAGACCCAGTTTAAAAACAGGCATTAACTTGCCCAGCATGCCTCCACCCGCCGCCAGCACAACACCCAAACGCATGATGCAGACACGTATACCTAAAGCCTCCGCCTTGCTGGCCTCCTCCTCCCAGCGCTTGCATAACTCGTGTGTAAACTCGTCACCACCCCCGGCTTGCTCATCCAACGGCCTCTCATCAGAGCTACCATAGAACCCTATGGCCGATGCACTGACCAGCACTCCCGGCCGTGTGTCCAGACGTTGTAGCAGAGAGATCAGCGCACGCGTTGTCTGCACCCTGCTGTCCAGCAGAATTTTTTTGCGGGCACGACTCCAGCGTTGATCCGCGATTCCCGCGCCTGCCAGATTAATAACTACATCGATCTGTTCGCTGTTCTCGATCTCATCAAAATTTCTGATAAGCGTTGGCGCAGCGCCCAACAGCTGCCGCGAGCGCGCGTAGTCACGGACAAAAACCGTAACCCTCCAGCCTTGCTGCAACAAAAATACGATCAATGGGACTCCAACAAACCCGGTCCCTCCGGTAATCAGCACATGCCCTTTTTTTGCCATATTATTGCCCGAAACAACATGAATTTATCGGCAGAATCTCACAAATTGTCACAACAACCTACGACATATTTTTGATAATCTTAATAATAATAAAATTCCAAACAATTGATTTTGACGATGCGGCGGGTAAACAAAATATAACCTGCTAGCGTTTAGTGTCCGCACGGAGCTTGCCATGCATCGCCGGCTTAACATCTCACCCTGCTCCTATGCCAGCGCACTTGTATTGGCCATATTGAGCATAACAAATGGCATGTCGCTGGCAAACGCAGACGAACAGAATCAATCATATCTGCACAGTGCCACAGTCATTTATCCTGCCTCTTTTTTTCAGCCCTATAATCCCGTGTCGGTAAACGACATGGTTGATCGAATCCCTGGCGTCAGCATCAGAAACGGCGGAGGCGGCAGAGGACTGGGTAGTGGCGGCAACCTGCTGATTAATGGTCAGCGACTAGCTGGCAAAGATAACTCGCCGAGAGCTCATTTGAGCCGTATACCCGCCGCACAGGTCGAGCGTATTGAGATTATTCGCGATCCATCCAGGGAACTCTCTGTGCGGGGTTCGGACCAGCTCGTTAACGTCATCTTGCAGGATGAAGATACCCGCTCCAGCACATCTGTTGAGGTCAGCACCGACCTGCATCGCGAGAATGGTGCACTGCACCCGGGACTGTCACTGTCGCACAATAGGCAATCCGGCAACCTCAGTGCCATCTTCAACCTGCAGGCCGATCCACAATACCGGATCGAGCACCGCGAAGAGAACAGTTACACGGCAGACTTACGCCACACCGAGCTGATGCTTGAACAAAATGTGCGTGAAAAAGTCCATTATCAAGGCAGTGCAACCCTTGGTTACCGGCTTGATCAGCACCGTATGCAACTCAATTTTTTGCTGGGATCATCACAACATCCTGTCGACATAACTCGACGTTTTTTACCTGCAGGCAAACCTGAAGCAGAGGCCAAGGGTGAACGCGAACGGACTGACTATACCTTAAGCAATTGGGAAGTAGGTGGCGACTACGAATTCAGTTTCCAACATGGCGGTCGAGCCTTATTGGTGTTTGTTGTGAATGAAGACAGCAACAACAATATTCGGGAGCGCTTTGCCGATGAACAGAAACTGCAGTTCTTTGAGTCCTACAGCCGCACGCGTGAGCGCATTGCGCAGAGCAGTTACCACTGGAAACTGACAGACTCGCACGATATGCAGCTAGGGATTGAGCGTGCACAAACAATTCTTGACTCTCGCTTGTTGATAGGGCGCAGTAGCGGGACATCTGCACCATCCCCCTCCTTTGGGGGCCTCAGACCAGCCTGGTCGGTATCGAATCCAGGCACATTGGTTGAGGAAATGCGCCATGAGGGTTTTGTTGTTCATAACTGGGCACTGAGTGACAGAATGTCCCTGGAAAGCAGCCTTGTCTTCGAAACATCGCAGATTACTCAAACCGGTAATCTGAACAAAAAACGTGAATTCAGTTTCTGGCGGCCAACACTGGACTACCGCTTCAACATTACTAACGCCCTGCAGCTCAAAGCGACGGTGGGTAAAGATGTGAACCAACTGAGTTTTGCCAACTTTTCAGCAACTGCAAACAACTCTGACAAGGATCAGGACGTTAACGCCGGCAACCCGGATCTGCTGCCCACCGAGGAAATTCGTTACGAATTTGGCTTTGATTATCGACTGCCCGAGGAGGCTGGCGTGCTGAGTTCGCGCTTCTTCTTTCGAGAATTAACCAACACAATTGGACGAATCGATGCGACCAAAAATCTGGCGCAACCTTTATCGGCGGCGGGCAATATAGGTGATGGTAAACGCTGGGGGATGTATCTGGACGCAAGCACAAGACTTGGAAAACTGGGTTTACCGGATGCGACTTTCACTGGCAGCCTGCATCTGTTTGACTCCGAAATTCTCAATCCAATTCTTGGTACCAAAGAACGCATCAGCAGTCGTGGCCGCGCCGGATTTGGGTTCAGGCAGGACCTCACCCAGCTGAATCTTAACTATGGTTTTAACTATAACCACCCTGTCAATGGCGGTAATCGCAACATAGAAATCAGCACCATTGACTGGTTCAGGGAAGCTCCTCAGTTGTCACTGTATGTATCCCGGGTACTGTTTGACGATATCACTTTTCGTCTTGAATCCAACAATACCTTGAATGAAGAAAACTGCCGTAACCGTATCCGCTACAACGGCTCGTCCGCCAGCGGCAACATCAGAGAACTTGAAGACGCATGCTGGGGCGGCGGACAGACTGTTGCTCTGAAAATCCGCACAACTTTTTGACAAACCCGCTGCTATTGAGCGGGTTTGGTGAAAACAAACATATGCTGCCACGGAAGAAAGTCTAACGTTTCCTGCAGAATCAAACCGAATACGTCCATCTCCCTGACAACCTGCTCAACAGACATTTTGTGCAGAGGACGAATGGGCACCGAGTCATCCTCAGCACGGTACTCGACCAGAAACAGACGGCCACCGGGCTTCAATGCATCGTAGATTCCCTGCATCATTTCAAAAGGATGCGAAAATTCATGGTATGCATCGACCAACAGCACCGCATCAACACTGTTGGCTGGCAGGCCTGGATTATCAATCTGGCCCAGCAACGTGTCGACATTTGTAATCCCTGTCTCTTGTTTGCGTTGCTCCATCAATGCCAGCATCTCCGGCTGAATATCAGTTGCTAGTACCTTGCCCTCAGGTACTACGCTGGCAATACGGAACGCGAAATAACCAGTACCGGCACCTATGTCTGCCACCACCTCATCTGGCGCCAACGACATATTGGCAACCACCTCATCCGGCATTTCCTCATGAGTGCGCTCCTGGCGTTCTAGCCAGCCAGCCCCCTGATGCCCCATCACCCCTGAAATTTCGCGGCCCATGTAAAATTTACCAATACCGCCGCGGCTTTGCTGAGGATCGACGTCGTAGCCGGGATGCTCTGCCGCATGGACTGACAAGCCGGCAGACATAACAAGCAGAAAGACAAGCTTGCTTACTAACGTACTCAGAACCGGAAAATATTTCATAGTTTGTTTCCCTGACCACAGATCAGATGCTGGAGTGATTGATTAGCAAAGATTGTAATGCATCAGTCCCGGATTCAACAGAGTCCTTTCCGTTTGCCTGTCGGCAGCGCTTTTTCAAGCCTGTGGTATGATCGCAGCCACTAAAAACGCATCTGAACTGTTGGAGTTATCACGCACATGAGCAAAGTTCTGGAAGGTATTCGGGTACTGGATTTTGGTCGCTATATCGCGGGTCCATTTTGCGCAAGCCTGTTGAGCGACTTGGGCGCTGAAGTCATTCGTATCGAAAAAGTACAGGGCAGTGAAGACCGCTTTGTGTCTCCGGTCACTGACCAGGGTGATGGTGCTTTGTTTATGCAAATGGGTCGCAACAAACTTGGAATGACCCTTAATCCCATGAAACCTGAAGGCCGGGAGATTGTGCGCAAGCTGGTCGCGACAGCTGACGTTGTTGTTGCCAACCTGCCGCCTGATACTCTGGAGGCTATGGGACTGGATTATGACAGTCTTAAAGCCGTCAAACCTGACATCATTCTGACCATGATTTCTGCATTCGGAACCGGTGGCCCTTACAGCAATCGTGTTGGCTTTGACGGGCTGGGCCAGGCGATGTCGGGCTCTATGTTTATGTCGGGCACACCGGAACAACCGGTTAAAGCGGCTGCACCGTTTATTGATTTTGGCACTGCCAGTCTGAGCGCCGTGGGCACCATGGCGGCTTTGTTTGAACGACAGCGCACCGGTAAAGGTCAGGTCGTTGAAGCGTCTTTGTTCAATACCGCGCTGACCATGATGAATGGTTCTCTCATTGAACAAGCGATGATTGCGCCCAATCGTACTGCAACGCTGAACCGATCGCAGACCTCCGGGCCAGCCGATACCTTTAAAACGCAGGATGGCTGGGTACTGATTCAAACTGTTGGCGGACCGCTGTTTGAGCGTTGGGTTGAATTGATGGGTGAGCCGCAATGGCTGACGGACCCGCGCTTCAAAGATGACATCAGTCGCGGGAATCATGGTGAACTGATCAGCGCCCGCCTCGCAAGTTGGTGCGCTGAGCGCACTACCTCACAAGTGCTGGCTGATATGGAAACAGCGCGCATCCCTGCAGGACCTGTGATGTCCCCACAACAGGTGTTGGACGATCCTCATGCAGCGGCACGCCAGGTGTTTAAACTACTCGCTTACCCTGGCGCCGACAAACCCGCACCTGTGATGCAGACACCGTTCAGTTTATCGGCCAACCCGACCGAAATTCATCAGCGCGCACCCACCTTGGGAGAGCATACACAGCAGTTGATGCTGGAGCTTGGCTACTCGGAATCAGAGATTCAAAGGCTGCGCAGCGCCCGGATCATTTAAAATCAAAGCCCTGTTCAGCGAGAAAACCCCGCATGTGCGGGCGTGCTTTTTCGCTGAGCAGATCGGCCACCTGTTCACTCCAGCTAATGCCGTGACCACCACCAGTGCGTGTGCGATAGTATTCCCGTACCTGTTCATCATAGGCAGCCACAACCGGCTGATCACCGCTATCGTCATAGACCTCATTTTTGACAATCACTGACAGTGGCAATCGCGGCTTGACCTCAGGGTCCTGATCCGGATACCCGAGGCATAAACCAAACACCGGGTAAACGCCTTGAGGCAGTTGCAGCAAATCGGATACTTCACGGGGATTGTTGCGGATGCCACCGATGTAGCAAATGCCCAGACCCAATGACTCCGCAGCAACCACCGCGTTTTGAGCCATCAATGCCGCATCCACTGTTGCGATAATAAAATGCTCGGTGTACTCGCCAGAAAATGACTTGCCGTAAGCTACACAGCAATTTCCTGCACGACGCAGATCAGCACAAAACACTAGAAATTCCGGCGCGCTGGCGACATACGGCTGGTTACCGGCATACACCGCCAACTTCTGCCGACTCTCCGGATTGCGAACCCGGATAACCGTTGCCCCCTGCAGAAAACTCGATGTTGCAGCACTCTGCCCAGCCAGGAGAATCTGCTCCAGAACCTGTTCAGTCACCGGCTGATTTTTGAACTTCCTGATACTGCGATGAGAGCGCAGTAAATCGATGGTCGCGTTAGTCACAATAACCTCAAGGTAAAAACAGAAATGCGCCAGAAATGGCATGGAATACGACTGAGCTGTCAGCGGGCAAGTACCAGAAGCAGCTCGTCAAGGAATTTTGGCACCACATCGTTAGCCAACGGTGTGGATGCGTTAAACAAGACTACCAGCCCGATATTATGCTCCGGTATCAAAACCATTTCCGAGCGATAGCCGCGAACCCCACCGCCGTGATGGACAACCCGCAGGCCCGCGTAATCCATAATGCGCCAGCCCAATCCATACCAGGCTTTATCAAGACGAGGCCAGCGGTTGAAGTAGTTGCCATGCGGGGTCTCTACAATCGGGGTATGTTGCATCTCCAGCAAAGACTCTGGCAACACGTCCGGAAAACCACCCAGCTGTGCCTGCGCCCAGCGCACCATATCCAGAATTGTCGCATTCACGCCCGATGCTGGCCCCACACTGTAATACGCAGGGTTCAGAGTGCTGACCTGCCAGCGGCCGTTTCCGAACTGATGGGCCTCACTGGCATCGGGATTATTCTGGTATCCATCCAACCCCATTGACGCGTCATCCATGCCTAGTGGGGAAAAAATATTCTCTTCAACAAAATCGTCGTAGTTTGTGCCCAGACTGTATTCAACAACATCTGCGACCAGTGAAAACACAACGTTCTGATACCCGTAACAACGCCCCGGTTCACACACTGCCGGAATTTCGTGCAATTTTTGCTGAATGTCCCGGTAATCCACACCTGCATCCAACATGTTGGAAAAAGCGTGGGGCATCAGACCCGTGGTGTGACTAAGCACATGTCTCAGAGTCATACGATCGGCGGCAGCCGAATCTGTTCCCAGCCTGTAACCGGGCAGCACATCAGAGATTGGCTCATCCCACCCCACGATATTGTGGTTAACCAGCTGTGAGGCCACTGTCCCGGCAAAGGTTTTTGACACCGATGCAATACGAAAAACAGTATCTTCAACAACGGGTTGTTGATCGTCAACACTGCGAACACCCATCGTCTCAACACGCACAATGCCGCTGGCATTGACAATTGCCAGTGCCAGCCCAGGGATCTGGTCTTCATCAACCTGCGCGCGCAACCATGATGTATACCCATCAAAATCAACAGCATCCGGCGGCGAGACTGGCTGCGGTAGCTGCCCGGGCGCCTGACTGAATGCAGGCTGTTGTAAAGAATTTGTCGGGGAAGTTTGTGCTAAACCGGCTAGCGGACTGAGTGCAATCAACAGTGTCAGGGACTTCAGAACACGCCTTTCACACAAAAAAATGGCATTCAGTGCAGTTCCGGTCAATTGCTGTTCCCTGTCTGAGTTAATGATTGGATTGCAGAACTTGAAGGGAAAATAACATGCCAACGGTATTTTGCAAGCACGACAGCCAGGCTCTCAAACAAACCTCTGCTGGCTGATTCAAAAAAATAAGGCCAGCCTGCACACTGCAAACCGGCCCCGGAGCAGACCTCCGAGCACCCTGTCACTTGACGTTCAGGGTGCAATCACTTCCAGCGGGCACAACAAAAACACAGCAGAAACACCTGACTCAGGGCATGATCAGCAGCAGAGTCTGACCATCGCGCTCCACATTCAACGCCAACAGCGGGGGTTGTGCGCTCAGCAAACCATTGAGTTCGGCGAGGTCATCAATGGACTGTCGGTTCAGTCCAGTGATCACATCTCCTGCCTGCAAACCGCCGGCAGCGGCGCGGCTTTGCGGATCTACGGCAACAACCCCCACACCGTCACGGCTACCAGGCAAATCCTGCAACTGCGCACCCAGGAATCTTGATTCTGTGGCTCTGCGCTCATTGGCCTGTCGCTCACCTGCCGCAGCGGCTTGAGTGCTGGCTGCGCTTTCCAGCCGCACTGAGATAACCCGTGGGTCACCGTCACGCAACACATCAAGCGTCATATCTTGATCAACACCTGCCAGGCCAATGGCATTACGCAAATCGCGACTGCTGTTGACAGCTTTGCTATTGATACCGACCACCAGATCAGTTGCCTGCAACCCCGCCCGCTCAGCTGCCGACCCGGGGAATACTTGAGTTACCAATGCCCCGCGCTCCGCACCCAGCTCCAATGTTTCTTCAACCAGTGCTGTGTGATCTCTGATCACGACGCCCAATTGACCGCGTTCAACTACACCGTCACGCAGTAAATGCCCCATGACCGCTTCGACCATATCCACAGGCACTGCAAACCCTACTCCTGAGTTTGTGCCGGTGCCTGAAATAATGGCAGTGTTGATGCCAACCAGTCTTCCCTGCAGATCGACCAGAGCGCCACCTGAGTTACCAACGTTGATAGCGGCATCCGTCTGTATAAAATCTTCATAGTTTTCATCATTCAATCCAGCACGGCCAAGCGCGCTGATGATGCCGGATGTGACGGTCTGACCTATGCCAAAAGGGTTGCCGATTGCAACCACATAGTCACCGACCCGCAAATTCTCAACATCGGCAAACGGCAGCGCGGTCAGACGTTCAGCCTTGATACGAAGCAAGGCAATATCGGTTCTCTGATCGCTGCCTATCAGCGTGGCATCAAGCACCCTGCCGTCCTGCAGGCTCACACTGATGGTGTCGGCGCCGTCTACAACGTGGTGATTGGTGATGATAAGTCCTTCATCACGATCAACAACGACACCCGATCCCGCACCTCTGGACTGCCTGAGCGGCGGCTGTGGCAGTGGCGCGCCACCAAAAAATCTGAGTTGATCCGGCATGCGCTGAGAGCGGACCACCGAAATGTTAACAACTGCTGAGGTTGTTGTTTCCAACATAGGTGCCAACGACGGCATGCCATTGCTTGTGCCGGTATTGATCTGGGCATTGAGTGCCGCAGGGATGGACAGCGCGGCAATAATCACGCTGGCGCCAAGGGCAATGTGGCGAACATGTCTTTTGTCGATCAACGCTCGAGAGAAATTAAAACTTGCCATCATGACAATCCTCCATCAGGTATGTGTGTCCAACTGACAGAAACTGGGGCTATCAAGTTAAGGACAGCCTGCCTTTCCGATGACTTGAAACTAGACTGTCATGCCCTCAGAAACCTGAACAAATCCGGAAAAAAATATCCAGATTTTGTGAAGATGGCACTAATGCCGGTTTTTGCAGTCAAAGAAGTCATCGAGTTGTGGCAAACTCAGGCTGCAAACCTTATCCACAGG
>JBFZEG010000143.1:0-13144 GCA_041306975.1 Gammaproteobacteria bacterium
CTGGCCTGGCGTGGCCCGTAGATGCCGGCATTGTTGATCAGCACATCAACAGGCGTGGCACCCACCTGTTCGGCAAATGTGTTGATACTATTCTCGTCAGATAAATCCAGTGGCAATAGTGTGAGTTTGCTGTTGGTCTGCTGCATGGCTTGCAGCGCGGGCACGGTGCCAGTATCGCGCGCGGTCGCCACCACGGTGTGGCCCTGCGCCAATAACTGCCTGACAAACTCCAGGCCAATACCTCTGTTAGTGCCTGTAACCACGTAACGCGACATCACTGCTCTCCTGAAATCCACCGCATAAATTCTCTATACCCGGATGTTACTGCAGATCAAGGCGTAGCACGACCATCTGAACCTCCTTTCAATCACTGGGCCAATGGTAAGCGAAGCACTGGGGCAAACTGGCGCATACAGACCGGCCGCATCCACTGCGGTGGCAACCGGAGCTGCGCAACTCACCCTCGCGGCTTTGCCGCTCGGAGTTCAGACAGTGCTCGCTCTTGTTCGGTTGCCACCCCAGTGGATAAGCGCGGCCTGATTGGTCTGCATGCGCCAGTTTGCCCCAGTGCTCTGCTCTGTAGTGTAGTGCAGTGCAATGCAGTGAAGTGAAGTCTAGCGTTGACTTGAGCAACGGGGAGGCCGTGTGGTAACGGACTAATCAGGCCGCGCTTATCCTCTGCCGGGTTGCCCGAAAAAGCGTGAGCACTGTCCGAGTTCGCAAGGCGCGCAGCGCCTGAGGACGAGTTGCGCAACGCCGGGCAACCCGACAGAGGATGCGGCCAGTCTGTTACCACGCTGCCTTCCCGTTGCGGTTTCCATGTCGCTGCTTTCTCGTTGCGGCATTGATGTTGCAGTGATCATGTCGCCACCCACCTCAAATCCCCCACAACCTGACTTCTTACATGTAGCCCGCCCCCACGCTCTAGGCTACACTCCGGAACGACTGTTCGACATCAGGTCCACACATCACCTGCAACGAACGCCAGAATCAAACGCATCACCACTCAAACCAAAAAAGTTGAAACAACAGAGGCCTGACATGAAAAAGTACTCATTGGCTAACAGCCTGCGACACCTGATCTGGGGATCAGCGCTGGCGCTGGCTCTTCCACTCACTCTGAACGCCCAGGACATTCAGCGCGCTACCCCGGAAGAATCCGGCTTCAGCAGCGCCGGTGTGCAAGCTCTGGCGGATGGCATGCGCGCGGCAGTGGATGAAGGCAATCTGGCAGGTATCGTCAGCGCCCTGCTGCGCGATGGCAAACTGGTGCACATGGATGCTTATGGCTATCAGGATGTCGAGAACCAGATTCCGGCATCCGAAGATACCCTGTTCCGCATTTACTCCATGACCAAACCGGTCACCGGCGTAGCCCTGATGATGCTGGTTGATGAAGGTAAACTCTCGTTGGATGATGCCGTTTCCCGCCACATTCCCGAACTGGCCAATCTGCAGGTCGCCATAGAAGATGGCCCCGGTGGATTTCCGGTCACCGAACCTGTCCATCACGAAATGACGGTACGTGAGTTGATGTCACACACCGGCGGCCTCACCTATGGCTTGTTCTCGCGCTCGCAAGTTGACTCCATGTATGTGGCAGCCAACATTTTGGATGCCAATGGAACAATCAAGGACATGATCGACAAACTGGCGCGTATTCCCTTGCGCCAGCAGCCAGGCACCTTGTGGCATTACAGCGTATCGGTGGATGTGCAAGGTTATCTGGTCGAAGTATTGTCCGGGCAGACCTTTGAAGATTTCCTGCAAGAGCGTCTGTTTACGCCGCTGGGCATGGACAATACCGGCTTTGGTGTTGCTGATGACGATCGTGCACGTTTTGCCAAAATGTACCAATCCACACCAACCGGGCTGCAGGAGCCTTCTGCGGCGGACGCCCTGGGCGGCGACTATCCTGATCCGGCAACCTTCTTTGGTGGCGGTGGCGGACTGGTATCCACCATCGGTGACTACATCAAATTCACCCAGATGCTGGCCAATGATGGTGATTTCAATGGTGTGCGTATTCTGTCTCCAGAGTCGGTGACAACGATGCGTACCAATCAATTACCGGCTGGCATGGCAGAAATCCCGGGCTACCCTGGCAACCAGTTTGGTGTGGATTTTGCGATTGTGGCAGATCCGGCGCGTAACAATGGTATGAGTGAGGGCAGTTACTGGTGGTGGGGCATCGGTGGTACGTGGTTCTGGATTGATCCGGTTGAGAACCTGACCTTCATCGGTATGATTCAGAACCGTAACCTGATGTATGCACGTCAGTTGCAGGCGATCAGCAAGGAGCTTGTTTACGGGGCGATTACTGAGCGTAAATAACTCCTGTCCGTGGGCGGCTCTTCAGCAGGAAAAGTTTTTGTTCACGGCGCTTCGCGCCTGATTGTTCACAAAACACTTTTCCTGCTGAAGAACCGCTTCGTTTGATAGCGAGTAATTCATGTCGCTCAGTATCTACTTGAGCGAGCGCGGCGGTGAGACAGGGCAGCGGTGGACTAATCAGGCCGCGCTTATCCATTGACCTGTTGACCGAAACTGCGCGAGCACTGTCCGAACTCCGAGCGGCAACGCCGCGAGGGTGAGTTGCGCAGCGCCGGTCAACAGGGCAATGGATGCGGCCAGTCCGCCGCTGCCCTGTCTCACCGACGCTTGTGCCACCTCAAGTGATGAGGCGTCTTTTTAGCAGTTTGTCTGCACTTAGTTCGGCGGTACTTCCTGCCACCAGTGCGAGATTGAATTTGCGTAGTACTCGACCAGCCTATGCTGCGCAGGATTGATGCGGTAATGATCGTTCTCCTCAACCACAAACTGGCGGGCGGTCAGTAACTCCAGACTTTTTAACAGGGTGCGTGAGCGCGGTTTTTCTTCCGCCTTCATGGCCGCACCGTTGTTTATCATCATGTCAAGCAACTCGTCACTGCGACTGACAATCTCCAGCGAGGTTAAGGACTCCTCACCGGCTCGTAACAGCACGGAGGCAATCACGGGCACCGGGATGATGGGCATCACGTAACGCAAAGCGCCCATTAACACATTGGCCAGTTCGGCAATTTTGGTGATGCGCTGGTCTTTGTTGAGATGATTAAAGTCAACGGCGTTATCGCGGCAATACTCGCGCATGGAAAGCGGCAACCCGAAGTTTACGCTGGCATAACCGTAACGCAACCAGCGCACTTTTGAGCTGACAAACAGGTTATTGCCAAGGAACTGTCGCAGTCGTGCCAGGTGCTGACGCGGCGTCAGCCGCTTGTCTTTGCTTTCCCATGACACCATGTTGTGATCTTCAAGCACTCGGTCATAGTTGATACTCACCGGTACAAACACCACAGGCCGGTCTGTTTGCCAGTCGTAGTTGCGCAGAATGTAATCCAGGAATCCCAGTTTTGGATCCCCCAACCGTCCATCGCGGCTCAGGCCTCCCTCCAGAAATACGGCCTGACAAACACCACTTTTTGTGGCCATGCAGACATAACGTTCCAGTACCTTGCGGTATAACGGATTCTGCGAACCACGCCGCACAAAAAATGCACCCATGGCGCGAATCAGCATATCCAGCGGGAACACACGCGCCCATTCGCCCACCGCAAAAGACAGGGTGACCCGTTCGGCGGCAAGATAACTGATCAGCACATAATCCATGTTGCTGCGATGGTTCATCACAAATACCACCGTGGAGTCCGGATCAATGCTGCGTAATCCAGCTGGGTCAGCAGCTGATACCCGCACACGGTAGATAAAACGCGAGAGTTTTTTGGAAATCCAGTACACCGCGCGGTAATACACATAGGCGTTAAACGATGGAACAATCTCGCGAGCGTAACTGAGCACACGTTGCTGCAACACATCACGGGGAATGTTCTCATCACGCGCCATCTGCTCGATCATGGCGATGACATCTTGATCAAATATCAGCTGATCGATGAGCACCTGACGGCGTGTACGTTGCAGGGGTCGGATGCGAATCTGCAGATTGGTGTTGATCCTGTCCACCGCGCGGTTAAGCCTGCGCCGGATGTACCAGCGCACACTCGGGAACAACACGCTCATCAGCACTGCGTAGGCTGCGGCGATCAGCAGCAAAATGAAAACCCACACAGGCAAGGTTATGCTTGACTCAAACACAGTCGTCCCGGTAGCAGTTGTTTTAATTGTTCCAGCGATAACCCGAGAATAAACACTACAGCCTGACTTGTCGAATCCGGCGTCAGCGTCGCAAGATCATCAGCCAGCGCCCGATGTTGAGAATACTGGCCAAAGCGCTGGCAAAGTAGGTGAGCGCGGCAGCCTTCAGAACCTGGCGCGCACCTTGGTGCTGCGCCTCAGTGATGTATTCGCCTTCGATCAGGATTGGCAGGGCTTTGTTGAAACTCGCGTCCCACTCTTCTGGCAAAACAATCAGATAGGCCAGTGCGCCCAGCAATTGCATGATGACGCTGATGCCGATCACTACGCCGATAGCAAGGGGCGAGCGCAGCACAATCGCCGCAACAGGCACCGACATCATCAGCATAACGCCATAACGACTCAGTTTTGCCGCCAGCGGCATGTATTGTTTGCGAAGCTCGAAGATGGTCTCGTTTCGGTAACACTGAATGGCATGACCCACTTCATGCGCCGCTACTGCAACCGCAGTGACCGATCGTCCATGGTAGTTACTGGGGCTCAGTCTTACCGCTTTGGCTGTCGGGTCAAAGTGATCGCGACCTTCATCGGTTTCCTCTACCACGATGCCTTCGAGCTGAAAGCGCTGAACCAGATGTCTGGCCAATTCACCGCCGGTCCCGGGCAAATCAGGCTGGTCGCGGTGATGCTTTTTCATCACGTATCGGACCCAGAGTTGGGGCAGATAAGCACTTGCGATCAGTAAAAGTCCAAGTACTGCAAATATCATAATGGTGAATTATCCATTTACTATTTAAATGATAATGATTATCATTTGAATGAGGGGGTGGTTAACATGTCTGGATATCTAATATACGCGAAATTGCAGGAAGGCAGACCAGTGCTGCAGGTGGTAGATGCTGAAACGCAGCGTGTGTGTCTGAACTGGGACTGTGCGTCGGTCAATGACGCGGGGGCACCTGAGGTGCAGAAACTGTTTCGGCAGCTGATGTTATTGACCTGTCGGCAGTCGTTGTTGAAGGGATGACTGACTTTGCTCTCCGATCGGAGTGCGCATCGGGCGCGGGTGTGTACATCGCTCTCCGATCGGAGTGCGCATCGGGCGCGGGTGTGTACATCGCTCTTCGATCGGAGTGCGCATCGGGCGCGGGTAGCAGTACCGGACCGGCCGCATCCTTTGACGGAACGCCCGGCGCTGCGCAACTCGACCTTCGCGGCTGCGCCGCTCGGGACTCGGACATTGCTCGCGCTTGATCGGGCGTCCCGTCAAAGGATAAGCGCGGCCTGATTGGTCCGGTACTGCCACCCGCGCCCGATGCTCAGTTGAGTCGGCGGCGGCTGCGCACTTCAAGCGCTGCGGGGAATCTGATCATCCCCTGGCCCTGCAGCCGCCAGCGGCGGGTAGAACGTATTTTTCAAACCATCAGACGCAAAGCGTCGTTTGAAAAACACGGTCTACCTGTGGCTGGCGGCATACCACGAACAAAAAAATCAGAATCCCCGCAGCGACGCATAACGGTCCCGATGGAACAGCACGTCACCCAGCGTCTGCTGTGCAACTCTCGCCCGCTTCAGGAAGAAACCAAGGTCAAACTCATCCGTCATGCCGATGCCACCATGCATTTGAACGCCCTCATTGCTGATCAGCGCCGAGACTTCACACAGCTTGGCTTTGCACATGCTCGCCAACGCCGGGATGTCCTGCGCATCGTCGCCACGATCAAGTTCGGACAGCGCTTTGCGTACCAGTGATTTGCACAGCTCAATTTCCGAGTACATCAATGCCGCACGATGTTGCAAAGCCTGAAACGCAGCAATCTGCACACCAAACTGTGTGCGCTGTTTCAGATACTCCACCGTGCGCTCAAACACCTCCTGAATACTGCCCAGCATCTCAGCAGACAAGCCGATACGAGCAATATCCAGTGTGCGCTCCAGCGCAGGCCAAGCGGCGCCTTCGTTGCCCAGCAGGGCACTTGATGGCACAACAACCTTGTCGAAACTGACATTCGCGGCACTGCGGCTGTCCACCATACTTAAAGGCTTCACAACAATGCCGGGGGTCTTCGCATCCAGCACAAATAAACTGATGCCCGCGGTTTCGCCGGGTTTGCCGGCCGTGCGTGCTACCACAATAAAGTGATCCGCTGAGGCCGCATCCAGCACAAACTTCTTTTCTCCCTCAAGCACATAGCCATCTGCCGTCTTTACAGCACTGAGGCTGACCTTGAGCGGATCATGAAAAGAGCTCTCTTCCAGCGCAAACGCGATGACTGATTCTCCCGCCACCACCGCCGGCAATAACGAGGATTTTTGTTCATTGCTGCCCGCCAGATTGATGGTCGTCGCACTCAGCAACACCGTTGATACCAGCGGTGTAGGCACCAGAGTCCGACCGGTTTCTTCCAGCACAATTCCCAGACCGGAATAACCAAACTCAAATCCACCAAAGGCCTCGGGGATAGCCATACCCGCCCAACCCAGCTCCACCATGCTTTGCCACAGGGCTTTTCGATAACCGATTGGATCTTTGGTATCACGCAAGCTGCGCAGCACAGCGACTGAAGCCTGCTCGCGGCAAAAAGCGCGCGCAGATTCCTGCAACATCAACTGATCTTCATTCAAAACCAATGACATCGTGCACTGCTCCCTTATTGTTTGACTATCATTGTGGTCATGTCGGGCAAGCCGAGCACACGTTTGGCGATCACGTTCAGCTGCACCTCATAGGTGCCGCCTTCAATCGAGTTCCCCTTGGAGCGCAGCCACTCACGTGCAACGGCAAGCTCTTCAGGCGCAAAATCGGAGGCGTCCGCGGTCAGCGATTCCCAGCCCAACGCCTGAGTGCCAACGGCCTGCAGTAACAACTCATAACGACGCTTGTTTAATTCGCAGCCATAATTTTTCAGCATGGACGACGTTGCATTCGGGCCCTTGCTGAGCTTGGCTTCCTGAGCGGAACGTTGCGAGGTAAACGCAAACGCCTCACTGTCGATTTTAAACTGCGCAATCTGATCCCGAAGCGCCGGGTCGGATAACTTGCCGGTATCTCCACGATATCTCATGGCCGTCAGTTCAAGACTACCTGTAAGCCCAATCCGGTTATTACGCCCACTGCTCAGCCCGAAACCGGAAATCATGGTGCGTTCGTGCTGCAACAGCCGTTTCGCAATGGTCCAGCCATCATTCAGACGACCAATCACATTGCGCGCAGGGACGCGCACATCATCAAAAAATGTTTCGCAGAACACAGAGTTGCCGCTGATCAGCTTGATGGGTTTAGTGGTTACGCCCGGCGTCTGCATATCAAACAGAATAAAGCTGATGCCGTTGTGTTTAGGCACGTCAAAATCCGTACGCACCAGACAGAAAATCCAGTCGGCTTTGTCCGCATATGATGTCCATATTTTGGAACCGTTGATCACGTAATGATCGCTATCGAGAATAGCCTTGGTGCCCAGTCCCGCCAGATCCGAGCCCGCCCCTGGCTCACTGTAACCCTGACACCAGCGAATCTCGCCGCGCACAATTTTCGGAATATGTTCCAGCTTCTGCTCATGTGTCGCTATTTCCAGCAACACCGGCCCCAGCATGCTGATACCAAAACTGACCAGCGGCGGGCGCGCGCTGATGCGCTGCATTTCTTCGGCCAGAATTATGCTCTGGGCTTTATCCAGACCACCACCACCGAACTGCGCCGGCCATGTTGGACACGTCCAGCCTTTGGCGGCCATACGATCCAGCCAGATTTTGCTGTCAGGGTGTTTAAAAACGGCGTTACGCCCGCCCCAGACAACTTCGTCTTCAGGAGCGGGTGTGCGCATGGAGGCCGGGCAATTTTCCTCCAGCCAGACGCGCGTGTCTGCGCGGAATGAGTCAAGATCAGTCAAGATGGTGTTCCCCTGTTTTGCAGCGCTTGTCTTTGTTATTGAAGGTTCGAACGGGCACTCGAAGTGTAACAACCGATTCCTTTTCAGGCCAGTCGGGCAAATAGCCTCTTCGATTTTATAAAGAGGCAAAACCCTTCACGCTTTTGCCGAGAACACCCAGCGACGAATGAACCTCGGCAAACGTCCATCAATAAACATCAGCCCGATAAAAATCACCATCATGCCGATAAAGTGCGATGGCAGGATGACTTCGCCCAGGAACCAAAAGCCCAGAAAGATCGCTGAAATCGGCGCAATCAGCGTCGTGGTTGAAAAGTTTGTAGCGCCCACTTGTGGCAACATCCGATACATGATCTGAAAGGTAAATGCTGTTGAAATCAGACCAATTGCCAGCGCCGCTAACCAGGTGGTGGGCAACACCATCACCGGCAAACCTTCGCCGATAAACGCAACGGGAACAGTCACCACTGCCGCCCCGGTGAGCGCAATTGACGACAACGCTGAAGGCTCCACTTCCCGAAAGCTGCGCACAATGTTCAGCGCCAGCGCGTAACATAAAGTGGCAACAAGGCACGCACCAATCGCCCAAAGTTTGGAGTTGCCCTCCATCTGCAACGCAGGCGATGCCAGAATTGCCACACCAGCGAAGCCGGCAACCACGCCGACAGCCTTGCTCCAGCTCATGCGCTCACCATTGACCCAATAGTGCGACACAATCACCGTCATGATAGGCGTCAGCGCATTCACAATGGCAGCAACCCCACTGGCCAGGTTCGCCTGTGCCAGCGGAAACAATGCAAAAGGAATGGCATAATTGAGCACGCCCAGCAAGCCCAACTTAAGCCACAACATGGGCTCCAGCGGCACGGCTTTGCCCCGCACAAACAGGAATAACCAGCAACCAAGCGCACCAATGCTGACCCTGAGTGCGGTTACCCAAAGCGGGCCCAACTCACGAATCAACAGTGCATTAAAAATAAAGGAACCGCCCCAGACCGCCCCAAGAAAAATGATCCAGAACCACTGACGTGACGACATGACCCGATACCAGAAAGAAAACGCGCGAATTATGCGCCTGTTATTGATATCCGCCCAGCCGTTTTTTGCTGTTCTGCCATGTTACGCTGCGGCTGTATTCGCCCCACCCTCGGCACTATACTGATGCTGCCCCCGGCGCTGTCACGAACTCCCTCATTATGTCAGGCAGAAAATCTTATGAGCATACGCAGAATCAACCCCGGCCAACGCTGGTCGGATATCACCGTCTACAACGGTATCGCACACTTTGTTGAAGTGCCCGACACCGATCTCACCGCCGATATCACCGGCCAGGTTCAGCAGGTGCTGGCTCAGGCTGCCACCTCACTGGGCAAAATCGGCAGTGACAAAACCCGCATCCTCTCTGTGACCATTTACATCACTGACTTTGCCAATCTGCCCGGACTCAACAACATCTGGGATAACTGGTTTGAGGAAGGCACGGCGCCAAGTCGCGCCTGCGTGCAGGCACAACTGGCAAACCCGGCCTATCTGGTTGAAATGGCTTTTGTGGCGGCAGCTGGGGGTGGGGAGTGAGGCGGGTTGATTGAGCGACTGGTGAGCAATATGCTCTGACCGAACTGCATGTTTGTGTTTTCAGCCGAAGCGGGATCATCAAAAAGTGCAAAATAGCCAGTACAAAAAACTGAGTTTCTTATCCCGCTTGATAGCGCAATTTAAGGAAGTACTTGACCGGAAACTGGAGAAGAGTAGCCAACACTGATGCAAAAACAATCATCGAGAAAAACAGATTGTCACTAAACCGGGTCAACAAGGAAATAGGCGCGCCCAAACCTGCGTGCAGCATTGTGTTGTTTATGACCGGAAAAATTTTAAGAATCAGGAAAACATAGGGGGCACCCAAAAGCGCAATCCATCCTGTTTCAAGCCATGTGTTCATGCGAAGGCGGTTGAACTCTGCATAGCAAACGATCGCTGTACCTGTCGTAAGCACAACAATGTTTATCGGATCGAATAGCAATGAAACAAGGCTATCTGTATTCATAAGCGGATTGATTTCCTTGCCCAGACCAGATGTTATCGCTGAGTGCGTGCTCCAAGCATCGACAACATGAAGGAACATATACGATGCTGCGTACATAAAGACGAACAAAATTCGACCCATACTGTCACCTGCTACCTCTAGATCGGCGGCATTTTTGCCGCCGAAATAATGTTTACAATCCTCAGGTCTCAACTCTCACCAAAGACCTCTTGAGTCATTGCCCAAGCCGCACCGCCTACAACACCTTGCGCAGCCCAAGACAGACCTGTCCGGGCAGCTGGATTGCTAGCCAGCATACCCAGCCCATAAACGATTGCTTGTATAGCCGGCATAAAGCCTCCATCAACTAATTTAACTTCCTCTGCATAAAGCTCTCTCATAACAAACTCCTTTCTGTTAATGAAATGTACTAAATTGAATAGCAAGATCCGCGGCACATTTTGTTGATGGCCACCATCATTATTAAAGTACAGAAACCAACAACGTGCTGAAAACATCGGAGAGTTGAATCCAGAAACACTCAATAGCAAAAGGAGGTCAACCCGCTGCGGTCACACTCAATAAGCGCGCCTTTTAAGTACGATCCTTGATTTCACTCTGTAAGTAACTCAACTGACAGTTCAGATAACTACGAAGCGTTACACCGCTGGTTTTAACCTATAAATTATTTTAACTATCGTTAAACCTAGTGGGGCCAGAGCCAAAAAAAGCACTGACCAGAAAATCGAATAATGTAGGCTCTCATTGCCCGGAAAGTTTTTCATAAACATCAACACATATGAAATTGGCGTACTGATTCCTATCATCGGCATCAGGTTATTCAGGACTGCCAATAATTTTGTGAATATCATAAACAGCGGTAAATAGGCTAGAAGTGCCGCGTCCGATAACAAGCCACCCTTTGCAGATATCATCTCTATCCGCCTTTCGGCAAAAACCACAGCAAGCAAAAACATTGCATACACGATGAACTTGACTGGTGCCAGCAAAATCCCAAACCAGCCTCTCGGATCAATGTATGGATTGAGTTCGCGGCCAGATGCGTAGTTTTCATATAAGTAAACTGTAGTGCCCGCATCCATCAAACACAGCATTACAAATATTGAAATCAAGAGAAACAGTCTCAAGGCAAAACTCCTCCAAATTCCTGCCGAGCTTGGCCCGGCAGGAATTTTGATTAATCAACTATCCCCATTAAACAGATAGTCGTACAAATCAGCCCCCGCTTTGCCTAAAAACCCTGCAGCAAATGCGCCTCCACCCCATTTGATTCCGGTGTAGACCAAAGCCGGCAGAACCCCTCCGCCTACTTGCTCAATCTCTGCAGCATTGAGCTCCCGAAGTCCCAAACACTTTTTCTGACAACCTGACAAGCCCGTCATAAGCAACTCCTTGTATAAATGTCATTGATAACTAAAACATTCTCTATTCAAAATGTGTTGATCTTGATGGCCGACGTTTCTCAACCGAGATCACTGGACTTGGCAAAAATATGGGATACCAAGACTCAGTTTAAAGCCACAATTTGGTTGTGACCTCTTAGGTAGTTATAGATCAACAAAATGCTGGCAGCAGTAAAAAAAAGCTCAAAGCAGAAAAATGTTTACTGACATCAGAATAGTTCATTGAGAGTTATTCAGTGTCATTGCCAGTAGTCAGTCAAACCGAAGTGAGCAGCGGGAGGTGACCGCAATGTCGGACCCATCAGGCCGCGCTTATCCTCTGATGGGTCGCCCGATCAAGCGCGAGCACTGTCCGAGTTCGCAAGGTGCGCAGCACCTGAGGACGAGTTGCGCAGCGCCGGGCGCCCCATCAGAGGATGCGGCCGATCCGACACTGCGGCCGCCTCCCGCTGCGGTCACACTCAAAAAGTACGTCTTTGAAGTACGTCTTTGAAGTACGTCCTTGAAGTACGTCCTTGAAGTACGTCCTTGAAGTACGTATTTGAAGTACGTCTTTGAAACAGGTCAATCAACAATCGCCTGATTCACCACATTATGAAACCCCTCACGCAACCGAATATGACTATACGGCCGAATCTGCGACAGGATAATCGCCACCAACTCCTCCTCAGGATCAATCCAGAACAAAGTCCCAAACGCACCGCCCCAAGACACAGAACCCTCCGTATCCGAGGTATGCGCTACTGCACGATCCATCACCACAGAATATCCCAGACCAAACCCGTAACCGGGGCCACTCAGCCACAACGGCAGATCACCCGTGTGGTTAGCAAACATCAGCTCAACAGTTTTTGGGCCCAACAAACGCACACCATCGAGCTCACCTCCGTTTAACATCATCTGCTGAAAACGAATGTAGTCATGAGCCGTGGACACCAGACCACCGGCACCGGAGAAAAACGCCCTTGGACCTGAGACAAAATTGCTGCTCTCATCACCGACCTCAGTGAGCATCATGCGGTTGCCGTTATCCGCGTCAGGGCCGTACAAGCTTGCAAAACGATTTACTTTGTCAGGCGGCAGATAAAAATGCGTATCCTTCATCTGCAAAGGCTCAAAAATTCGTTCGCGGAAAAAGGTATCCAGATCATCACCTGACATCACTTCAACCAGTCTACCCACTACACTGGTAGCTGCGGAATATTCCCACCGCGTACCGGGTTCATAACGAAGCGGCATGGTCGCATGACGCTCTGTCCAGCTAGCAAGATTCTCATCTCCCTGTACTCTGGCCACTTCCGAGTAGCGCTCAGTATCACCAAGCCAGCTATTCATCAGACCCGCGGTGTGCGTGAGAATATGCGTAAAACTGATGGGCGTTTTTGCAGGCTCAAGGCTAATGGAACCATCGGCCTGCTCCACCTCCACCATCATGTTTTTGAATTCCGGCAACCAATCTGAAATAGGATCATCCAGCTGGAATAAACCCTCTTCATACAGCATCATCAGCGCCACGGATGCAATTGGCTTGGTCATCGAGGCCATGCGGAAGATGGTGTCAGTTGTCATCTCTTGATTGCGTTCGACATCTTTCATGCCCTGCGCACTGAAATGCACCACTTTGCCCTGGCGTGCAACCAGCGTCACGGTGCCCGCCACCATCTCATTATCAA
>JBFZEG010000150.1:0-4694 GCA_041306975.1 Gammaproteobacteria bacterium
TGTCTGTTTAATGTGCCGCTGGCGGTATGGATTCTGGAAGGGTTTATGTCCAGCGTGCCCAGAGAAATTGATGAAACTGCCTATATTGATGGTTACTCATTCCCGCGCTTTTTTACAAAGATTTTTGCGCCGCTGATAGCCCCGGGTATTGGTGTGGCCGCATTTTTCTGTTTTATGTTTTCATGGGTAGAGCTGCTGATTGCGCGCACGCTCACCGTGACCGATGCCAAACCGATCAGCGCCATCATGACAAGAACCGTGTCGGCATCCGGTCTTGACTGGGGAGTGTTGGCGGCAGCGGGGATGTTGACGGTGATTCCGGGGGCGCTGGTGATTTATTTTGTAAGAAATCATATTGCCAAGGGTTTTGCCTTAGGAAGGGTGTAAAGGAGAAGGACATGGATTTATCATGGATGGCATGGACGACTCCGACCGCAATTTTTTTTGTGGTGATCCTGTGCCTGGTGTTGAGTATGTGGGTGTGGGAACTGATCAGTCCCGGCGGGCACCCGCGGCGCGGCATCTTGCGCTTTGAAACCACCCGCGGCGACAGGCTGTTTATCACCTTGTTGGGAAGTGCGTTTATCAATCTGGCCTGGTTGGCGCTGGTGGGGCCGAATTTGTGGTGGGCACTGGCGGTGTGTGTGCTGTTTGGTGTGCTAGTGTTCGTTTTTGTATAACAAAAAATTTCCGAGGAAACGTCTCATGTTGCAGAAAAAGTTCGCCCGCGCGGTGTTGTTTGGCGCCATGACCCCCTGGTTGGTGTTTTCGGGCATGCCGGTGTTTGCCGACACTGAAGCGGCCCAGCGCTGGCTGCAGGAGTTTCAGCCATCGACACTCAGTCAGGAACAACAAATGGCGGAGTTGCAGTGGTTTATTGATGCCGCTGCGCCGTATCGGGGTATGGAGATCAAGGTGGTTTCCGAAACCCTGACCACTCACGAGTACGAAGCGCAGACCTTGGCGCAGGCTTTTTTTGAGATCACCGGCATTCGTATCATTCACGACCTGATTGGTGAAGGTGATGTGGTCGAAAAACTGCAGACGCAGATGCAGTCCGGCGAAAACATCTACGATGCTTATGTAAACGATTCCGATCTGATTGGTACGCATTTCCGCTATCAACAAGTGCGTAATCTTACCGACTGGATGGCCAATGAAGGCCAGGCAGTTACCTCGCCGACACTGGATTTGCAGGACTTTATTGGTATTTCATTCACCACCGGCCCGGACGGCAAAGTTTATCAATTGCCTGACCAGCAGTTCGCCAATCTGTATTGGTTCCGGTATGACTGGTTCACCAATCCAGACCTTAAAGCCCAATTCCAGGCCAAGTACGGATATGAATTGGGGGTGCCGGTGAACTGGTCCGCTTATGAAGATATCGCGGAGTTTTTCACCAATGACGTGGGTACCATCGACGGTCAACGTGTTTACGGGCACATGGACTACGGTAAAAAAGATCCATCACTGGGATGGCGGTTCACTGACGCCTGGTTATCCATGGCGGGCGCCGGTGATAAAGGCATTCCCAATGGTTTGCCGGTGGATGAATGGGGTATTCGCGTAGAGGGCTGCCGACCGGTAGGGTCCAGCGTTGAGCGCGGTGGCGACACCGATGGTCCGGCCGCAGTGTACTCGGTCACCAAGTATGTGGAGTGGTTGCAGAAATACGCACCGCCGGAAGCTGCGGGTATGGTGTTCAGTGAAGCGGGCCCGGTGCCGGCACAAGGCGCCATTGCACAGCAGATTTTCTGGTACACCACGTTCACGGCTGACATGGTCAAACCCGGTTTGCCGGTGATGAATGAGGATGGCACACCCAAGTGGCGTATGGCGCCGTCGCCACGCGGCGCTTACTGGGAAGAGGGGCAGAAGCTCGGATACCAAGACGCCGGCGCGTGGACACTGATGAAGTCCACGCCGGTGGATCGCGCCAGTGCCGCGTGGTTGTACGCGCAGTTTGTCACCTCAAAAACCGTGTCTCTGAAAAAGAGTCATGTGGGGCTGACCATTATTCGTGACTCCGATATCCGCCATCAGAGTTTTACCGACCGTTCCGCTGAGCTCGGCGGTCTGGTGGAGTTCTACCGCTCACCGGCGCGTCTGCAGTGGACTCCGACTGGCACCAACGTGCCTGACTATCCGCGTCTGGCGCAGTTGTGGTGGCAGAACATTGGTGATGCAGCCTCTGGTGCCAAAACGC
Organism: Gammaproteobacteria bacterium; assembly: GCA_041306975.1. Taxonomy (GTDB): domain Bacteria; phylum Pseudomonadota; class Gammaproteobacteria; order Pseudomonadales; family Pseudohongiellaceae; genus Pseudohongiella. The sequence goes on from JBFZEG010000150.1 coordinate 2,207, forward strand.
CGCAAGAAGCCATGACCGCGCTGGCGCAGGCCCAGGACCGTTTGATGGAACGGCTGGAGCGTGCCGATGTGTTGGGCGAGTGTGGTCCACGATTGAATGAACCACAAAGCCGTCAGTACTGGTTCGATCAACCCGGCGCGCCAAAACCGCCGCTGGATAACGAAAAACCAACGCCGATCACCGTTGATTATGATGAGTTGGTGCAGAGCTGGCAGTAGGAATGGTTGCGATTGCGGAGATTGTGCCCCATAATCTCCGCATGAATAGCGGCGAATACAATTATATTTGGCAGTTAGGCGACTGGCCCAGATGGCACTTTGACCTGACAGCACTGGCTGTGCCGATGGCAGAGGTCAGTCGCGCCCAAGGGCTGCTTTTGGGTCGTCTGGCAGATGTGGGTATGGACTTACGCGATCTGGCAAGCCTGGCTGCGCTTACCGAAGACGTGGTCAAGACCAGTGAGATCGAGGGCGAACATCTTGAGGTAGCGTCCGTGCGCTCGTCTATCGCACGCAGGTTGGGTGTGGATATTGGCGCCTTGGCGCAGATCGATCGTAACGTCGACGGCGTGGTTGAGATGGTGCTGGATGCCACAGCCAACTGTCACGCATCCGTGTCGCGGCAGCGACTGTTTGGCTGGCATGCAGCACTGTTTCCAACCGGCTACTCCGGGCTATCCAGAATCAGGGTCGGCGGTTGGCGCGAGGATGCTAGTGGACCGATGCAGGTCGTGTCAGGGCCCATAGGTCGCCAGCGGGTTCATTTCCAGGCTCCAGCCGCCCCCCGTCTGGAGGGTGAAATCAGCCAATTCCTCGATTGGCTAAATGGCGCATCAAAAGAGCCGCCGCTGCTAAAGGCTGGACTTGGCCATTTATGGTTTGTCACATTGCACCCATTCGACGATGGCAACGGTCGAATAGGCCGCGCCATCGGTGATTTGCTACTCGCTCGCGCTGATGGCAGCCCGCAGCGCTTCTACAGTCTGTCTGCGCAGATTCAGCGTGAACGCAAGGCCTACTATGACATCCTGGAACGGACACAAAAGCAGTCGATGGATGTTACTGAGTGGCTAGCCTGGTTCCTCAACACACTGCATCGTGCCGTTGATCAGGCTCAGCTTACGCTGGATTCGGTATTGACCAAGGCGCGGTTCTGGCAGCGCTGGGCAACTACGCCACTGAACGCGCGACAGGTAAAGTTAATAAACAGCTTGCTCGATGGCTTCGAAGGCAAACTCACTACCAGCAAATGGGCAGTCATAGCCAAGTGTTCAGCAGATACAGCCCTGCGCGACATCAACGATCTGCTTGCCCTTGGCGTATTGAGGAAAATAGATGCGGGCGGGCGTAGCACCGGTTACGAGCTGAACCATCTGACCTGAACCATCTGACCTGAACCATCTGACCTGAACCATCTGACAGAGCAGCGGCAGCAGGTGACTGCCGCCACTACTCCATCATCAAAAGCCTGACTATCAGTCCGGCGCTGCGGCCAGATCGGCGCGCAGATTTTTAGACGCGAGCAGGAAATGGCACGATGACCAGAACAGCACCGCTGGAATGACAAAGACCATGGCATATCGCAGCGATTCAACACCGAGGCTGGGTTGCAGGTAGTCACTTAACATGCCAACCGACCAGGGGCCAAGTCCAAGACCAATAATGTTCAGGATCAGGAACAGAATGGCTGACGCGGTTGCACGCATGCGCTGCCCGACCAGTGCATGAGAAGTGGCAATGGTGGTGCCCAGATACACGTTAAACAGCAGCCCCGGAATAAACGCCACAATCAACGCCAGATATTGGCTTGACGTTAAAAAGACGATCAGCATAAAGGGTAAGCTGATAAAACCGGCAATCGCCGGCAACCACACATACCAGCGCTTGTCGCGCGGCCCCAGTCTGTCGGCAATGATACCGCCAGCAAATACGCCGATAGCGCCAAACAGGCCGGATGACAGCGCCAGCCAAGTACCGAGCTCGCCGGTGGTCATACCGTGACTGCGAATAAAAAATGATGCCTGCCAGTTTAAGGTGCCATAAGCGGCAAGCGCGTTAAGCCCGGCCGCCAGTGCCAAGTGACGGAAAGACCGTCTGCTCCACAGCAGTGACATAACATCCTTGAACGGTACAAGCGCTGCCGGCACCTGCTTGTTCTCATTGAGTCCGCGGATGGGTTCGGCCAGGGTTCTGCGCACCAGGAAAGCAATCAAAATGCCCGGCACACCCACCACCACAAACGCCACGCGCCAGCCAAAAAATTCATTCAGCCAGCCACCAAACAAAAACCCGAACAGAATGCCGATGTTCACGCCCGTTGAGTAAATTGACAGGGCTGTAGCTCGTTTTTCCGGCGGATAGATGTCAGACACAATGGAGTGCGAGGGCGGACTGCCGCCTGCTTCACCAACACCTACCCCGATGCGCGCCAGCAGCAGCTGCAGGTAATTCTGCACAAAGCCACTGATAGCCGTCATAAAACTCCAGGT
>JBFZEG010000157.1:0-2522 GCA_041306975.1 Gammaproteobacteria bacterium
TGACGCTCGCTTTCCATGGCGGCAAACAGATCCGCATCAAAATCTTTAATAGTCATGCTGGTGGTAAACATGCAATTCCCCGCTAAGTGGTAAGTCAGAAGCTGGTTCGCGGCCGGAGCGTAAGTGTGCTGGAGCCTGTTTTCAATGGAGCCGCATTTTACATGATGTGTGTGATATGAACACCCGGAAATTCAGAGTCTTTGCCTTAACCCGCCTTTGCCAAACGATAAATGGTATTCATCCGCGTTTGCAGCGCAATGTTATAACCGCGCGCGGAGATGGCGCCGCGCAGATCCTGCTGCCAGCGTTTGTCGGAATTTTCAATCAGCAGGTACTTTGGCAGAAGACTGTCTGGAGCGCTGGCAAAAAATGGACACAGCGCCATGTCTTCAGCGCCTTCTATATCGATTTTTAAAAAATCGATGTGGGGAAGTGCCAGCTCATTAACAATGCTCAGCAGCGGTTTGCACAGTACGGTGATACTGGTTCCGCCAGCCCCGGCCTCTCTGATAATACTGTTTTCACCCAGATTGTCAGGGTTCAGGTTCAGCTCAAAGCTGGTTTCCTTATCCGCCACGCCAATCGGCAGAATGGTGAACTGCGGCCAGCACACACGCCCGGCGCGGGTCGCCTGCACATTAAAACAAAAACGATCATGCACTGGTGGATACGGCTCCAGCGCCACCACGCGGCCACCCGAATTCATGTGTGTGGCCGCAAACAAGGCGTACACACCAATATTGGCGCCAATATCAACAAATATGCCATCGGCGGGCAACACACTGAGCATCATCCGGCGCTCACGCACATCAAAACGCCAGGGCATAAACACCAGCTTGCGCTCGGTGTAATTGTCCCAGAGGTAACAGCGCAGTTTTAATCCGGCAACCTCCACGTCCATGGGCGGCCGTGTGCGCTTTTTAACCCAGGTGCGAATCAGTTTGGCCAGTTGTCGGCTGATGAAATTATCCGGCACATGTTGCGACAGGGTCAGCAGCTGCTGGACCGCTGACGTAGGGCGATAATGGCCAAACGCCGAGTCTGTATCAGGGGGGCTCTTTTGGTCTGGCCTGGTATTGTCTGACATTATTCTGTCATTCCCTCGCGTCGTTTACAGCTGTTAAAGGCTGCCGGCGAGTATGCGTGAAAAAGCAGTATTGCCGCGAGGATTATTCGCAATCAATCCCAAAAACGATAGAAAGCAGCCCGTAAGCTGGTGCAACGTGTGATGGCCTCAACCTCAGAATCCGGCATTTACTTATCGAGATATAAAAACAAATGAACCCTGTTAATTTCGATTTATTAAAAGGCCGGTTCAGTGGGGGAGACAGTGAAAGCAGTTCCAGGCAGCTTTTTAAAGAAATTCTATTGTTGATGCTTTCTAGAGCCGCTCGCGCAGACACAAACATCGAAGCCGATGAGCTGACAACTCTGTAATCCATCCTGAATGGCGTGGTGGGTGAAACCATCAGTCTGGCGGATATCAAACTGGCGGCAACCAAAGGAGCTCCCTGACTAATACAACAGGCCGCTTTCGCAACTCAACAGCTCACTGAATTGACATTACAAGGCCTGCCAATTGACCGCGTCGTGGATTCTGACGCGCCGTTCCATCTCATATTGGCACTGCCAGCATCAGATTTTGCATGAAAATTTCTCTCTGATGTGGTATCGATATACGCGAAATTTAATTTCAAACCAACAATAAAGGGACCCATCTATGATCAGACCACTCCGCCAGCTCCTGTCTGGCTCTGCACTCTTAACCGTCAGCATGACAGCGGCATTGCTCACTGCGGCACCGGCTGCGCTGGCCCAGGAAACCATCGATATCACCGGCTGGGGTACAGGTGCGGTACAACCCGTGCCCATCCATGAAGGCCGCCCCTGGGGCTGGGCGGTACGTGACTACATGGAGAATCCCGACCGCGAGCTCTATAACACGGCCAAAGCCAAGCTGCTGCGTGGCGAGCAGATTTTCAGCCACTCAATTTCTACCTTTGATATAGAACGCTACTGCCGAGAAGCACCCGACTATGACTACACATGGTTCGAGATGCAGCACAGCACGCTGAGTTATGACGAAGTTGCCAAGATGTTTGCGGCCTGCCCGAATGTTGGCGCCACACCTATCCTGCGTGTGCCTGATGCACTGGAAGGCAGCGTGCAGAAAGCCATGGACATGGGCATGCTCGGCATCATCGTGCCGACGGTTAACGATGCCATTCAGGCGCGCGAGGCAGCACGCTACGCTCGCTTCCCTCCTATTGCACGGCGCAGCGCCGGTGGCGGACAGGGGACAGGCCTGTGGACCCCCTTCCTGCCTGCAGGTGAAACCTTCCGCAACAGCGCCAATGACAACATGCTGGTAGTGGTGATGATCGAAACCGTGGAAGGCGTTAACAACGCGCACGAGATCGCATCAGTGCCTGGAGTGGATGTGGTCTTGTTAGGTAATGCCGATCTGGCAGGTTTCTCGGGTTTCGCGCAGAACTCCCCCGAGTATCGGGATCTGCAGATCA
>JBFZEG010000067.1:0-8430 GCA_041306975.1 Gammaproteobacteria bacterium
TGCTAGCATTCCGACCTATGCCACTTCAAAAAATGTCTGATTTTGACCAGCGACTGCACGCCCTCAAGGCGCTGCCAGTTCATCGTGGGCGGATGCTGCGCGCGTGGTTGAACGGCAAGGCGCTTGACGCAAGTCCACGCCGCCAAAAGGAAGAAAACTTCCTGCCGCTGTCGGTACGTCATGGCTTGGCCGCATTCAGCGAAGAACTCGATGCCGTGGCGCAGATTCATTCCCGGCATCCGGGCGCTGATGATTCGGAACGCCTGCTGGTCAGGCTGGCTGATGGGCAGATGATAGAAAGTGTGCTGCTGCCGCGCGACGGGCTCTGCGTGTCGACGCAGGTCGGTTGCGCTGTTGGTTGCCGCTTCTGCATGACCGGCAAAAGCGGCCTGATTCGTCAGGTGAGCAGCCTGGAAATCCTCGCGCAGGTGGTCCTGGCGCGCCGCATTCGCCCTGTGAAGAAAGTGGTATTTATGGGCATGGGTGAACCGGCGCACAATCTCGACAATGTGCTCGAGGCCATCGATCTGCTCGGCACTGAAGGCGCCATCGGCCACAAAAACCTGGTGTTTTCCACCGTCGGCGACCGCCGTGTGTTCGACCTACTGCCGCAGCAACGCGTCAAGCCTGCGCTGGCGTTGTCGCTGCATACCACCAAGGCAGACCTGCGCGAGCACCTGTTACCGCGCGCGCCAAAAATTGCGCCGCAAGAACTGATGGAGCTGGGCGAGGAGTATGCACGCAAGACCGGTTACCCGATACAGTACCAATGGACGCTGCTCAAGGGCATCAACGACGGGCAGGACGAACTTGACGAAATCTTGCGCCTGTTCAAGGGCAAGTACGCAGTGCTTAACATCATTCCCTTCAACAGTCTCGAGGGTACGGGGCTGGCGGCGGACAACGGCGAGAGTTACGAGCGCCCTGATGCTGGGCGCATCCGTGAGATCGTCAGGTACCTGCACAGTCGCTATGTACTGACCAAAGTGCGCAACAGCGCCGGTCAAGACGTGGACGGTGGCTGCGGCCAGTTGCGCGCCCGTGCAGAGGGCGTGGCGCAGTTTGTAGCATTGCGCCACGTGCAATGAGTATCATAAGAACTCCGTTGTGCCACCAGCACTGCTGGCGCATGACTACGAGTGTGAGAGCAGACAAGTCCATTTGGAGCAAAAAGAAAGTAACACATGGCTGGCGAAATTGATTTTTGAATTTGATTTGGCTTGAGGACACTTATGAACTTTATCGAACCGACCCTATTGAGCGCAAACGGCATAAGGCTGGAACCGCTCACGCATGACCACGAAGCGGGGCTGCGATCAGCTGCCGCCGACGGCGAGTTGTGGCGTATACGCATCACATCTGTCCCTTCGCCAGAAGAGACTGGCAGCTACATCGCAAAAGCATTACAAGGCCGTGCGGACGGTAACCGCTTCGCCTTCGCGGTGATCGAGGAGCAAAGCGGTGTTGTGCTTGGTTCAACAGGCTACCACGACATACTGCCAGAGGTAAGGCGAGTAGAGATTGGCTACACTTGGTACGCGTCGCGTGTGCAGAGAACACACGTGAACACAACATGCAAGTTGCTGTTGTTGACTCATGCGTTCGACACATTAAATTGTAATGTGGTCGGCTGGCGGGCCGACAATTTCAACTTTGACAGCCAGCGTGCCATCGAACGCCTTGGCGCAAAGAAAGATGGTGTTATCCGTGGCCAAGCTATGCGCCGTGACGGCACCATCCGTGACACCGTCATGTACAGTCTGACCAAGGGCGAGTGGCCATCGGTGTGTGCGCATCTGAACTATTTGTTGAGCAGACACCCGATAAAGAAATCTTTATCAGAGTGAAAGTCGCCAGGATAGGCCAGATTGCCGACGGTCGGGCTATTGGCGGCGTGGTTTCAGCACAGAAGAGTGTTGTAGCTATCATCGCTAACGATCTTCACGCCACGGACCACGAGCTGGCCAACCTCAATCTGATGATCATGATCTTCAACTGCGTAGAGAAGATCAGTCATAGCTAATCAATCGTTCTTAAACAGGATCAATTTATGAACATAACGTTTCGCTCACTACCTCTCATCATCCTTGGCTGCTGTATAGCCGGATGTACACCGCAAGAACAAACGGCTGACAATTCTATCGCCGACATAATTCCGGAAAGCAGCGGATTTGAACTATTAAATGGCGAAGAAAATTTCATCGCGCTGATGTCGGGCACACCTGTCGGCGGGATGTCCATCGTGCACGATGATGTCACCCGTGTGGCGTATGAATACCGTAACAACGGCCGCGGCCCGACCGTAAATGAAGTCATCAGATTTGATCAAAGGGGGTATCCGGTTGATTGGTCGATTTCGGGTAACACGGTTTTTGGTAACCAATTTGAGGAAGTGTTTTCCATCGATAACGGGCAGGCCTTGTGGACAGATTCCACGGGGCAAGGTAGCGCCGACTTGTCTGATGCAAACTTGTACGTGGCCCAACATGCGGGACCTTACTCGCTCTGGGTGTATGCCAGGATGCTGCTGGCGGATGAAGATAGAACCCTGGCGATATTGCCTGCCGGTGAAATCAAGTTGGATCAAATGGGCACTGTTGACATCACTGGCCCTAATGGAGCAGAAACCCTGACAACCTACGCCCTCTCAGGCATAAATTTAAATCCCACTTATTTTGCTCTCGATGCATCGGGTGAATTTTTAGCGAACATGACTCCAACATTTGCGGTCATCCGGGAAGGTTACGAAGCTGTTGATGAGCAGTTGCGAGATCTGGCGGTGGAGTATTCAGCGCGCCGTTATGAAGATATTCAGGAAAAGGTTACGCGTAATATTGACCGTCCGATCAGAATCAATAATGTCAGGTTGTTTGATCCGCGTACCTTGAGCCTGACCGATTCTGTCTCCGTGCTGATTGAGCAGAACCGTATCCGCGCCGTTGATGCAGTCCAGACGCAGGCGAGCAGTGACGAAGTTTTTATCGATGGTAAGGGTGGCACCCTTGTGGCCGGCATGTACGAAATGCATGGCCATCTCGGCCAAGATGGCGCATTGCTGAATGTTGCAGCCGGTGTGACCAGCGTTAGGGACATGGGAAACAACAATGAAGTTCTGAGCGAATTGATCGATAAAATTCAATCAGGTCGTCTGGTGGGGCCGCGTGTGATCCGTAGCGGTTTTATCGAAGGCAGAAGCCCGTTTAATTCAAATTCAGGCATCCTGGTGTCTTCCGAGGCCGAGGCAGTGCAAGCGGTGCGTGAGTATTCAAACGGTGATTTTCATCAAATCAAGATCTACAACAGTATGAATCCGGAATGGGTGCCAGCAGTCATTGCTGAAGCCAAGGCTAACGGACTGCACGTTGCCGGACACGTACCAGCATTCACCAATGCGGATGCGATGATTGCTGCGGGTTATGATGAATTAACCCATATCAATCAGATCATGCTCGGCTGGGTGCTTGAGCCAGGAGAGGATACGCGAACGCTGTTGCGACTCACTGCCTTGAAGAGACTGCCGCCGCTCGATATCAATGAGCCAGCGGTGCAGAACACCCTCAATGCCATGGTGGCCGGGAGCGTCTCGGTTGATCCCACGCTTGCCATTCACGAGCAACTATTGCTGTCCCGCAACGGGACAACCGCGCAGGGGGTTCTGGACTACATCAACAATATGCCTATCGGTGTTCAGCGCGCGGCAAAAGCGGCGATGGCTGAGGTTGCCACCCCCGAGGATGATGTGGCCTATCGCCTGGCGTATGACAAGATCATCGAGACCGTGGCCGAGATGCACAGGCGCGGAATTTTAATTGTTCCCGGCACGGATCTGGGCGGCTCATTTACCTATCACCGTGAGCTTGAACTGTATCAACAAGTGGGTATGACACCTGCCGAAATATTAAAAATGGCGACGTGGGATATGGCGAGTTACCTGGGACAAGCTGACGAGCTCGGAACCATAGAGACCGGCAAGCTGGCCGATTTTTTTCTGATACCTGGCGACCCCACAACCGACCTTAAAGCCATCAAAACGATTGCCATGGTCGTAAAAGACGGCAAAGTATTCTTCCCGAGTGAGATCTATCCAGAATTTGGTATTCGCCCGTTTATTGATGTGTCGGATATTGTGCAAGCAATAGAGGCAGAGTAATTGGAAGATTATGCCTCCATTAAGGGTCGAATCCTGATAAAGGCTTTAATACATCAGGAGAAGTGATGTTCAGAGTTAAATGGTGTGGCCAGCGCTTGTTGGCAGGGATGCTGTTGTCAGCGTCATTCTATTTACCGCTCAGTGTTGCCCAAGAAGCCATCGTCTCCACTGACGTCAGGCCCAGCATGCAGGCATTCAGGATTCCCGAGGGCACAGAGGTGCGTCTTGACGGTAACCTTGACGAGGATGTCTGGGCGCTGGCGCAGCCCATTACCGATTTTCGCCAGCAGGAACCGGTCGAAGGCGCTGTGCCCAGTGAGCCGACCGAGATTCGTGTGCTGTATGACAACGATGCGCTGTATATCGGCGCGATGCTCTATGACTCTGACCCGGACGGTATCCTTGCCTATCAGTTGCAGCGTGATGCCGGACTTGGCACAGATGATCGTTTTATGTGGATTATCAGTACCTTTGATGACAACCGCACCGGGTATTTCTTTGAAACAAATCCCGCGGGCTTGCTCGGTGATGGCCTGATTGAGGGCGGCGGTGGCTTTAACAAGCGCTGGAATGGCATCTGGAACATGAGGACTGAGATCCGTGCTGATGGTTGGTCCGTCGAAGTGCGTATCCCTTTTTCCACTCTAAACTTTGACCCAGCGCTGGCGGCGTGGGGAATCAACTTCCAGCGCACGATACGGCGCTATAACGAAGAGATTTTGTGGAACGGCTGGCGTCGTACCGAAGGTTTGTTCCGTCCTGTGCATACCGGGCAACTGCGGGGTCTGACCGGCTTGAGTCAGGGGCGCGGCATTGAGCTCAAGCCGTTTATCAATGCCTCAACCAACCGCGGTCCTGCGGGCGGGCCTGGCAGAGAGAGTGAGGCCAAAACAGGTATTGATATCACCTATTCCCTGACGCCATCACTGCGCGGCGCACTGACGCTGAATACGGATTTTGCCGAGGTCGAAGTTGATAACAGGCAGGTGAATCTGACGCGTTTCCCGCTGCGTTTCCCCGAGCAGCGAGAGTTCTTCCTAGAGGGCTCCGGCGTGTTCTCGTTCAACTGGGCGGATCCGTTTTTCAGTCGCCGTATAGGATTGGTGGATGGCCAGGAGGTGCCCATTGACTTTGGAGCACGCCTTGGCGGCCAGATAGGTGACTACGAAGTTGGCGTGTATCAGGTGCGAACCGGCGATACCATGCTCGAAAACGGCGATGGTTCCTTTCGCCCTTGGGCTGCAGAAGACTTTACCGTTGCCCGCGCCAAGCGCCGACTGTTTCAGCAGTCTCATGTGGGCATGATCTATACACGCAGGGCGTCGGACGATACCCCTGGCAATGTGAGTTTATCTGACCGCCATACGGTGGGTGCCGACCTTAACTTCTACACCTCGCAGTTCCTCGGTCAATACAACGCACAAATCGAAGGTTTTATGCTTTACCACAATGACCCGGTAGCCGGCAGAGACTCGAGTTCATCTGACAGGAGCTCCCGTGGTATACGCTGGTCTTTTCCTAACGACCTGATTCGTGTGAATTCATCTCATCGTGAATTTGGAGAGCAGTGGGATCCGTCGGTTGGTTTTGTGGACCGTCGCGGTTTCCGGCGACATCAACAGACCTTTACGGTTGCGCCTCGCCCGCAGGGATGGGAATCCATCCGTCAGACCGAACACGAGATTGAGTTTGAATATCTGACCGATCTTGATAATCGCCTGCTGACCCGGAACATTGAAATCACTCCTCTGCAAATAAACTTTCAAAGTGGTGACCGGGTGGCAGTGGAAGTGGAACGTAACTTTGAACGTCTTGACCGTACCTTTACCATTTTTGGGCGAGGGGAAGATGCGATTCGTATTCTGCCAGGCGATTATCATTCAGATAGCTGGTCTGCCAGTTTTAACACGGCAGGGCGGCGCATGCTCTCTGGCAGTGCGAATGTTGAACGCTCTGAATTCTGGAGCGGAGATCGCGACACCATTGATCTGTCCGGCACCATCCGTTCGCGCGGAGGTGTCTCACTGACCGCCAACTATCAACGTAACGATGTGACACTGCCGCAAGGCGAATTTGACACCAATCTTGTGCGCTTGTCAGGTGCCTGGAATCTGAGTCCGTGGATCGCAGTGACGGGTAACGTGCAGTACGATGATCTGTCAAATGTTGTGGGTCTATACGCGCGTGTGCGCTGGATTGTGCAACCCGGAAATGATGTCTTCCTGGTGTGGAGCAACAACTGGTTGTATGACGATGGCCCACTCACCGACAGCCGCTTTACCACACTGTCCAGTGGTGGCGCATTAAAGCTGAATTACACACTGCGGTTTTGAAATGCTATTGAATTTAGTGCTGAAAAATAGCTTGAGTTAATGCCTGATAATTAATTAATAGCTAAATAATAAAAGGAGAGGGTTAACAGCATGAACGCATTCCGGGTACTGCTGGTGATTATTTTTTTAGCAATCGCGGGCTACACGGCCATTGTTGTCAACAACCATGGCCTTGGCCTGTTGCCGGTGTTCTTTGGCGACATGGCTGCGATGGACTGGCCTGGCCAGTTCAACCTTGATTTTATGTGCTTCCTGGCGCTATCTGCACTTTGGGTGTCATGGCGCCATCAGTTTTCTGCAGTTGGGTTGCTACTTGGCGTGTGCGCTTTTTTTGGAGGCGCGTTTTTCCTAAGTATCTATCTTTTTATCCAAAGTTATCGTGTTAATGGCAACATCACTCTGTTGCTGATGGGCAGATGAGCAGTCAGGTGATTGCCTGCGGAACCAGAACAGGTAACCCCATAACCCTCAGCAGTGCATTGCGATTCAGGCTGGCCGAAGACACCAAAAAGACACTGACTGCACTGCAGGCCTCAGAGCAGCAGGTACAGACCAGTGACGATCAGTGGTTTACCGGTTGTTTTTTGCCGCACCACCGTATCGATGATGTCATTGATGGTGTCGTTGTTACCCGGGTTGACATCACCCCGACCAAACGGCGGAAACAGACCCGCCGTGATAAATCCGCCCGCTAAGCTCCCCGCTCCCCCGGCCGTAACCCCTTTCCTCCTCTCTGGTTATGACGTGATCAGGGAATTTTTATGACAGAACCAAGGTCGTTTAACAGGCAGCAACAAGAGCATTTCCTGACGGTGATTTGTTAATTGGTGATACCGTCTTAAAACTGATAAATTCGGTCAAATTGCGGGGCAGTTGGTTTAACTCAAATAAAAACACTAACGAAGGGGACATTATGACAACACACAGCAGCCCGCCCTGGGCGGATTCTCTGGGACAGCGTTCATGGGAAATGCCCGATGTGCCCGAGGAGTCCATTCCGGGCATCGTGGAACGCCATGTGCGCGAGGCACCTGATGCCCCTGTCATTTATTACCTCGGGCTGCAGATGACCATTGGCCAGGTTGATGATCTGGCCAACCGGCTGGCCAATATGCTGCGCGGTCTGGGTGTGGAGCGTGGTGATGTGATCGGTTTGCATCTGCCCAATTGCCCGCAATATGTCATCGGATTGCTGGCAGCAGCCAAACTCGGTTGCCCGGCCTCTGGCGTATCACCGCTGCTGAAACCCGACGAAATTGTGTATCAGGTGGGCAACGCCAATATCCGCGTGCTGATTACCCTTGATCAGATGTTTTCCGCAGCAGCCTCCAGCCTGGATGGGCGTTTACCGGGGTTAAAAGCTGCCATTGTGACCGGCCCCATTGATTTTTTGCCCGGCTGGAAAAAAACCCTGGCCGCGTGGACGGGCAAAGTGCCGCGCACCGTGTTGCCAACCCTGAAACACATCCGCGTCTGCGCGCTGTGGCCTGATGTGTTAAAAGCGGACAATACCCGCGTATTCGAACCGTGCCGGATGGAAGACGTGTTTATGATCCAGTATACCGGCGGCACCACCGGTAACCCAAAAGGCGCGGAGTTGTCGCTGCGTAACATTCTCAGCAGCGTGATCCAGAATGAAACCATGGTTGACTATGAAATCGGCCGTGAGACTTTTGCCAGCGTGTTACCCTGGTTCCATATTGCCGGGCTGAGCGCCCTGTTTATGGGGCTGCGTAAACGCGCGTTGATGATTGTGGTGCCCAACCCGCGTGACGTTAAAACCTACTGCAAAGCCATGATCAAGCGCCAGCCGACCGTGCTTGGCAATGTGCCCACGCTGTACCAGATGCTGCTGGATGAGCCGCTGTTCAAGCAGGTGGATTTCTCGCGATTAAAAATCGCCGTCTCTGGTGCGGCGCCGGCGCCGGTGGAGTTGATTCGCCGTGT
>JBFZEG010000193.1:0-4009 GCA_041306975.1 Gammaproteobacteria bacterium
TCACCATGATCGATTCCGGCGCGCTCGGTATCACCAGCGCTGAAATTGCCGACATCAAGACCCGCATGCAAGAGGCTGTGGCTAGCGGTCATCTGGCGGGTTCATTGCTGCTGGTCGGCAACAAAGACGGCATCGCCATGCTGGAAACCGCCGGCACACAAGGCCCCGGCGACGCTACTCCGATTGACTCACAAACCATCTTCCGCATTTATTCAATGACCAAACCCATTGTCAGCGTGGCCGCCATGGATCTGGTGGAAGACGGCCTGCTGTCCGTATCCGACCCGGTCAGCAAATACATTCCGGAATTCAGCAATATGCAGGTCGTCAACTCAGAGACCGGCGCGCTGACGCCGGCGCAGACTGTGATGACCGTTGAACACCTGCTGACCCACAAGTCCGGTTTGATTCAGGCGATTTTTTCTCCGGATACCGAGCTGGGAAAATCCTATGCCGCGCAAATACCCGGCGATGGCAGCCTGACCAACCTGGAAGTGGCGCAGCGCATCGGCAAGCTGCCGCTGTTTTTTGAGCCCGGCAGCGCCTGGCACTATGGCCACTCCACCGATGTATTAGGCGCAGTGTTGGAAGTGGCCGCCGGCCAACCGCTGGATGCCATCCTCAACGAACGCATTTTTGAGCCGCTGGGCATGGACGAAACCACCTTCTACGTACCCGCTGCCAAAGCAGCACGCATCGCCGAGCCCATTCACGGCGAGATGGCCGACAACACCGTGGTGCGCCCGCAACTCTCGGGCGGCGGCGGCCTGAACTCCACCACCGAAGACTACGTGCGTTTTGCACAGATGCTGCTGCAGGGCGGCGAGTATAACGGCGCGCGCATTCTCGAGCCGGCAACCCTGGCGCTGATGCAGGAAAAACGCATCCCCCCCGACGTATCGCGCGAATTTTTCTTCTATGGTGACCGCGGCGACTGGAGCATGGGTTTCCACCTGCAGCCTGTGGATGCCAGCAACCCCGACGGCGCACACAATTTCGGCTGGCGCGGCATTGGCGGCACGCTGTTTGTGGTCGATCCCCAAAACGAATTTTTTATGATCTACATGGAGCAGCGCCGCGGTGGCCCGCGCGGGGTACCGTTTGATAACAACACCGCGCAGCGCGTGGTGTATGAGGCGGTGTTGAATTAAGGGTTTAGTTATAACGTTAGAGATCAACTGGTGACAGGGTGTCACCCGTTGATTGGACGCAAGAAACAGGGTAGCCATTGGTATTAATGGGGCATTTTAGAAGACATTACCCTATTTAGCGACTATGATTACCCCATTCTAACGGCCCGGACTCGCATAACCATGCACTCGCTTACGCCACAATTTCTTGCAGCGCTCCGTTTTGACGGCACCCAGGCTGCCACCTTACGCGCCCTTGGTGAGTACCAAGGTAAGCAACAGCTTTATGCTGCGCAATCTCCTGAAGTGCTTCATGGCCTGAGTCAAGTCGCTGTTATTGAATCCACCGAATCGTCCAACAGGCTGGAAGGTGTTGTAGTGACTCCTTCAAGACTGAAATCACTGGTCGTCCGCAACGCAATTCCAAAGAGCCGCTCCGAGCAAGAAATTGCCGGTTATCGCGATGCATTGGCATTGATCCATGAATCAGCAGCAAATATGCCGTTTAACGAAGGCGTCGTGTTGCAATTGCATACGATACTTTATCAATACATGCCGCAGGCCGGCGGTCGCTGGAAAGCGACCAATAACGATATTATCGAACGTCATCCCGATGGGACTTCACGCCTGCGTTTTCAACCTGTCGCCGCCCACCTGACACCCATGGCAATGCAAGATCTGACAGCACGGTGCTCGCTGGCATTGGACAAACAGCTGGCAGACCCTCTGGTGCTGGTACCGTTGGCAATGCTTGATTTCCTGTGCATACATCCCTTTCCTGACGGGAACGGGCGGATGTCCCGATTGCTCACCCTGTTACTGCTTTACCATTTTGATTATGCCGTCGGCCGTTACATCAGCCTTGAACGTATCTTCGAAGAAACCAAAGAGGGATATTACGAAACGCTGGAAGCAAGCTCACAGGGCTGGCATCAGGGAGAGCAGGACGTTAAACCCTGGCTCGACTATTTTTGGGGCGTTTTGCTACGGGCTTATCGTGAATTTGAAGAACGTGTAGGCTCCCTTACATACAGCCGGGGAAACAAAGGCGAGAGGGTGCGCACAGAAGTGCTGGGACGCATTTTGCCTTTTTCAATTTCAGAGATAGAAGAAGCCTGCCCCGGAGTGAGTCGGGATATGGTGCGGCTGGTACTGCGATCGATGAAATCCGAGGGGCTGATTGAGTCGACGGGCAAAGGGCGTGGGGCGAAGTGGATTCGTACTCATGGAACAGGCTATTGATGAGTTCTCAACAACGACACCCATGAGTTGCTAATGCCACCCTCCCAACCTCCCTTTCAGTTGACTCACCGAATGACCGCTGCAGAACCACGATTGAGGAGAGCCTGCAAGAAGCGATTAATACGGATCACATCCCTGAAACGCCGGGGAAAACCTCAGATCATATTCTGAGTCTACTGCGCGACACACCTACACTGTCTATCCCGCAACTGGCCTCCAGTCTTGGCAAATCCGACAGTACAATTGAGCGCGCCATCCGCAAACTGCGGGAAGCCGGGCGACTCACCCGCATAGGTCCTCACAAAGGCGGGCACTGGCAGGTGCTGGATAACGATCATCTAAACAACACGTAAATCGGTAGCAGCTATGACCCCACGCCAGCTCTGATTGTTAACATTCCGCCGCTTGCGTTGTTTACATTTCCAGCGCACTATCGCGGCGTTTGCAAAAACAATAACACGCAGAGGAGCTTTTATGACGGCACAACAATCGGCAGCTGCAGCGCCAATCGATCAACACACCCAAGCCAATATGCGCAAGGTGGCCCTGACCTCGCTTGCCGGCACATCCATCGAATGGTATGACTTTTTTCTGTATGGCACGGCCGCAGCACTGGTCTTCCCAATCCTGTTTTTCCCGGCAGATATGCCGCCCATGGTGGCGTTGATCGCCTCATTCAGCACCTTTGCGGTGGGTTTCCTGGCGCGTCCACTGGGCGGCATCATTTTTGGTCACTACGGTGACCGCGTGGGACGCAAAAAAGTCCTGGTGATTGCGCTGCTGATGATGGGCGTAGCCACCACGCTGATTGGTTTATTGCCGACCTATGCGTTTGCGGGGCCGCTGGCGCCGATCCTGCTGGTGCTACTGCGCTTTGTGCAGGGCCTGGCCATCGGCGGACAGTGGGGCGGCGCGATGCTGCTGGTGACTGAAACTGCGCCGGCGACCAAGCGCGGCTGGTACGGAGCTTACGCACAGGCCGGTGCGCCCATCGGTGTAATTCTGGCTAACCTTGCCTTCCTGATCATCAGTTATACCGTCTCTGAAGAAGCGTTTATGAGCTGGGGCTGGCGCGTGCCGTTTATGGCCAGCGTCATTCTGATTGGTATCAGCATGTATGTGCAGCTGCATCTGGAAGACACCCCGGCATTTAAAGAGCTGGAGCGTCTTAAAATCGAGCGTCAGAAAGCAGGTCTTGCTCCGGCAAAAGAAGCAGTGACACGCTCTCCGGTGCTGGAAGCGCTGCGCCTGTACCCCAAGCGCATTATGCTGGCAGCCGGCGCGTTCCTG
Organism: Gammaproteobacteria bacterium; assembly: GCA_041306975.1. Lineage (GTDB taxonomy): Bacteria > Pseudomonadota > Gammaproteobacteria > Pseudomonadales > Pseudohongiellaceae > Pseudohongiella. Next base: position 3,663 of record JBFZEG010000193.1, read on the forward strand.
TCGATTCAGGTGACGTTCTACATCATGATTGCGTTTGTGGTGGCCTATGGCAGCAGCGCGGTCGGTGGTGTGGGATTATCGCGAAACACCATGCTGTCGGCGGTACTGATCGCCTCGGCGGTACAAATTCCGTTCCAGTTCTGGGCGGCACATTACTCTGACACACACGGTCGACGCGGCATCTTTATGTTGGGCGCCTTGCTGACCGGTCTGTGGGGGTTTGCGTTGTTCCCGCTGATTGATACCGGCAACTTTGTGCTAATTACGCTGGCGATTGCGGCAGGTCTGAGTTTTATGGGACTGCAGTACGGCCCTCAGGCGGCATTTTTTACGGAGCTGTTCTCCAC
>JBFZEG010000197.1:0-7986 GCA_041306975.1 Gammaproteobacteria bacterium
CCCGCTTAGGGTGTGACTGCTCTGGAGGCATTGGCAGGCAATGCCGGCAGGTTACCCACCATGCCGTCAGGTCTGGCCTTGGCTAACATGGCCTGATACGCGGGGCGCGCCTCAATTTTGCTGATCCATGCATTGATGTGCGGAAACTGCGCCTTGTTGACAATGTTGAGGTTCATTGCAAAATTGATCGGGAACAACATCATGATGTCAGCCGCCGAAAACTCTGCCCCGCCGAACCAGGGATTCCCCGCCAGAAAATTCTCGGCAAACTGCACAACACCTTCAGAATCCACCAGTGGCGAACGCTGCTGCGGTGGCTGTATCTGCCAGACACGATAATCGGCGATGGCGCGCGACGCCAACGAGCCTTCCGAGTAATGAATCCACAGCAGGTGCGTCGCAAAGTCCGGTGAGGCCAGTGGCGGCACCAGACGTCCACCGCCGTGGCGAGCCAGAATCATTTCTATGATGGCGCCAGACTCGACCAGCACCTGATCGCCGTAGGTCACTGTCGGCGCTACCGGCATCGCCGGGTTAACGGCGCGAATCGCTGCCATCGAGGCCGCCAGATCACCACGAGTGAAATTCAGGGTATACGGCAATCCGAGCTCTTCCATCAGCCAGACCAGACGCTCTGAGCGACGGCCTTCCAGGTGATAGATGGTGATTTCCGGCATCGGCAGCGCACCGGTCGTGCCTTGTGCATGTGCCTGCTGCGCCGGTGTTGCCATCCCCAGAACAGCGGTGACTGATAGTGTAACGGCAAGCAAGATACGTTTAATTATGACAATTAAAGGTAGATTCATAACATCAAAGGCTCGTTGAAGGGTGCCTTTCGGGCACGGGTTGACGACTTTTTGCACACCTGCGATGGCAGCATACGCTGTGTTTCTAGCAAAATACAATGACATCAGGCGCTGTCGGCCTGCTGCAATAAACGTCGGGCCTGTTCATACAGCTCAGCATTACTGACCAGAATGTTTTTATTGTGAAACACCGGGCTAACCCCTGCCGGCACTGGCTGGAAGTGACCATACGATGCGCCAGCTTCCTGAGCGATCAGCTGAGCAGCTGCAAAATCCCAGACACTGAGATTCTCGTAATAGATATCCAGGCGCCCCATCGCCACCCAACAGATATCCAGCGCAGCAGAGCCGAGACGACGCAGATCCGCGCAATTGTCGAGCATCACCGCCAAGCGTTTTACCAAAGGTGCCAGATTATCCTTTTCATACGGAAAACCGGTCGCGAACAGCGCGCGCTTGATATCGGTCTTTTGCGCCACATGAATCGCAGTGCCATTGAGAAAAGCGCCTTGCCCCCGGGTGGCATAAAACATCTCATCGGCAAAGGGATTGAACACTACGCCGCACTGCACCTGACCGTGCTCAATAAAAGCAATCGACACCGCAGACTGCCCATGATCGTGAGCGTAATTAACCGTGCCATCAATAGGATCAATAACCCACAAAGGAGCGGTAATCAGGCTGAGCCCTGCCAGATCAGGCGCAGACTCTTCGGCCAGGATCAGGTGACCCTGGAAGTGGTGTCGGATCGCATCGCAGATCAGTTTGTCGACTTTGATGTCGGCTTCCGTCACCAGTTCGGTGCCGGCAAATTTGTAATGTGATTGCGGGCCACCATGCTTGCGTAACTCGGTGATCATCAGCGCCCCCGCTGAACGGGCGATGGATTGCGCAAACTCAAGTATCTGATTGATGTCTGTCATGGGTGTCCAGTGTTAAGGGTGATATTCAGCGCGTTGGAGAACTCATCACGCCCTAACTGGCCTGAAAAAAATGTATTAAACGACAAACTTACGCGCTGAATGTCCGAGGTGACTTCCCGCACGCCATGACGCAAATTGGACGGAAACAATAGTAGGTCGCCCACGGAGGACTGCACAAAATACTGAGACGCGTTGAAGTAGTTATCCTGCTGCTTAATGAGCTCATACCAGATGTTATCTTCATTGCGGTAAAAGCTGATGCCATCCTGCTGCGCAAGATTGATATACAAGACCCCACTGACTACGCTGTTGGGATGCGTGTGCACATGATGCGACTGCCCCTTGCCGGACAGCGTCAGCCAAGACTGGGTGATCTGCAGTTGCACCTGATTAGAGGTGTTAAACACCGTCCTCAAGTACTGCGCCAGATGCCCCTCGATAACACTGCGGATGTCCATCATCTGTGGGGCGGATAACACTTGCTTGTTAACTGACGACTGATTGGAAATGGCAGGGACGGCTCCCTGCAGGCTATCGTGAAAAAACTGCATCTCTGTCCGCAAAAAAGCACGACCCAGGGCAGCGCGGTACAACGGCACAGCAAACATATTCATCATTTCGTGTTGCATCTTAACTCCCTGCTTCTCCCAAACCTAGGTGTGCTGTGGGCAGACATAACGATGACCTACGCGAGCGTACGATGCAATAACCATCTTGCACCTGTGAATCGCGCGCACAACTCATACTAACATCGAGTCTTAGGTAATCAGAGGAAGGCAAGTGATTGTTCGCACGCCTATTATATGAAAAAACCGCTTATTTTTTGTCGCCTGTTTATCCTGCTAGCCTTTCTTGGCAGAGGGAGTCCTGGGCAGTCCTACCGCGTTCCAATTGAGATACTTAGGGATCCCGGCGGCGAACTGTCGCTGGACGATATTCTTAACTCATACAAAAGCTAGGATTTTGTCGCGGTTTCAGTAAAAGGCTATACCATATCGTCTGCCCAATCATTCCTCGATGGCCAATCAAGTAACCATGGAATCAACTGATTTATATGAAGCGGTTTTGAGAAGTAGAAACCCTGCACTAATGGATCGCAGAATTCGTTTATACAATCGAGTGTTTTTTTGTCTTCCACCCCCTCGATTATCACCCTCAGCCTAGATTGAGCAGCAAGATTGCAGATAGATTCTACGATAAGTCGCGACTCTGACGACGTGGAGATATCTTTGACAAAAGATCGGTCAATTTTTATCTCATCAAAAGCACGGGACTTCAATTTACTAAGCCCCGATTGTCCCGTACCAAAGTCATCAATTGATAGCTGGATATCATGCATTTTTAGTCTTGTTAATGTTGCAACTGTTTCTGGTTCTATTTTCTCAACACCACGCTCGGTAAATTCGCAAACCAGCTTTTCTGTTGGAAAGTTGTACTTTTGAGCAAGATCGATAACCAGGCTTGCGAATTGTTCATTATCAAAGACCTCTGAAGGAACATTGATACTAAGCTTTCCGGAATAGCCTGTAGCCGCACGCAGCGTTAAGTAATCCTGCATAGCGCTCTCTATGATCAATAGTGTGAACTCCATTGCAAGCTTAGAGAGTTCTATGGTTTCAATAAAACCCATAGGAGTCATAAAACCATAATCTGGGTGCTGCCACCGAGCCAATGCTTCGATTCCCACAACAGTGCCTTTCGAGACGTCTATCTGCGGCTGGTAATAAGCAACAAATTGGCCCGCGAGCATACCGCTTGCGATATGCCCTTCCTCAAGCCTTGGCAATACCTGGTTCGAAACTAGCCGAAAACTTTCTCTCGGCATCCTGTCAAGCAACTCTAATTTGTCGAAGAATTGCGTTCGATTAAAGGGCTTGCGTAATACTGTAGTACTTTTAAGACCGTAAAGTTCCGCCGTCTGCCTGGCAAGATCTAACACTCTCTGGTCACAACCGCTCGCGATCAGCAATCTGGGGGCGGGTGACATTGCAGCAAAGGACTTGATTAATTCAACCCCATCACAGTCAGGCATATTTAGATCTAGCACTACAATTGAAGCACTTGCCAAGACTTTAGCATCAATCTTCCGAGGATCGAGGCTACTAAAATATTGGTAGTGATTTCGTGCGTACTGTCTTATCTGGGCGCAAAAAAGCGGATCATCGTCAACGACCAGCATAACTGGCTTAGCGGCGACCAGACCGCTGCCTTCTATCGAACGATTGCTTGATGAAAGCATTTTTGCTCCAAGACTAAAATTTTGTTTAAACAAATATATTGTCTCTGAACGCATTTAATTAATTTTTTAATTCGACAGCAGTATTTCAACACGGTGTGTGACCAAGCCGTGGGGAATGCAAGCACGTACCACAAATGAGCAAAACGAGACTTCTCTACTCTTCTCTTAAAAACATTTTTTTACTTCAGTGATTACAATATTGGTGTCTTTCAAGATGGTTGACACCTTTATCCTCATGCAGCCTGCAACAAACCGCTTGATGGCCAATCAGGTCTGTATTTCGATGTTGTGAACACAGATTCCGCAAACGCATTGTCATCACTCACGCGAGGCCGACTGTATGAAGGCAGCGCCCCAAGGTCAGCCAGTTTGATCTTCAACGTCTGTGACTTCATCGGTGCCCCGTTATCCGAGTGCAGCACCAACGGTTTGTGGAAGCACCGCTCACGCGGCAGTGCTTTCTCTGCTGAGGCGCTCCATTTATGCCACATCCGAAACCTTCATGTTGTACTGTGGCTGCAACCGACTGAAAACCGCTTCTGTAGGTCCTTCAGAAAACCTTGGCACTGCTTTTCTCAATCTACCCAATCTGGTTAAAAGTAGATCGTGTCAACTATCCTACAAGTGCAGGATAGTGCAGCCGCACCATTTTCAATTCCACTCAAATTAAACAAATGATACACATTGATACACTTCTGGCTCCTAAAAGATTCTAAAATCAGTACACATAGTGGGTGAGAACTTGAGATGACTTCGAATCGTGGCAAGCATCAATCAGAGGACCCCAACTTATTTCTTGAGATTCATGCGTTACTTGCGGTTGGGATTGACGGGACAGTGGTAGCGATAGATGTTAATCCAGAAAACCATTATTTCGTCGACGATGCGAGCAGAGGTGCAGACCATTTAGCAAGTGTGTTGAGTTATTGGCCGGACAGCAGTCCCAATGATCCTGGCCTGTATGAGTTTAAAGGCTATACATACCTGGAATTATTTGGATCAGCTGGCTGGCGCGTGGTACACCGAGGTAACTGCATAAAAGTTGCGTGTTAACAACATGTACATTGAATGCGGCGTCTCCGATGCGGATTCTTAGGGAATATGTTTTCGAGTATTTTACGTCGGCCTGGTTGTGATGCACCTGTTGGTGACATTTGTCGACGCGCAGCAAGCAACCAGAAACATCAGGGCTGTTAAAGAAAACATGGGGTATACCCCATCACAGATCCTTGCAGATACAGTGAAGACTGCGAGACATGACACGCATATGAAAGACAGCAATTAATAAAAAAAAATACTTTTCTTAACCGGTATCTCCAACAAAGCTTGAGGGAGATGATGAAATGTTCTCAGCTTTTGTAGCATGACCAAACTCAACATTTCTATCCATCCATCAACTCGAAGCAGTTTCTCCGGTCGGGACAAACAACATGTCCTTATCTTGGATGGCGATTTGTTATTCACCCGAATGCTTGAGCACCAACTGAGGCAAAACGGATTTACGACCACCATCTGCAATAGCACAAAAGATCTTTATGACTTTTTCACAACCAAGTCAGTGCCAGACGCATTCATCCTGGACTGGCACCTTGGCAACAGCGAGCCTACAGGTCTTGAGATATGTATAAAGATCAAGATTTACTGCTCCAGTCCCGTGATTATGCTAACGGCACATAACGACATCGATGCCGTGGTCGCATCTTTTAGCGCAGGGGCTGAAGACTACATTGTAAAACCATGCGACATCAGGGAACTTACTGCCCGCTTAAAAGCAGTATTAAAGAGAAATTCAGAAAACGGAGAAAAAGGAAAAGGCACCCTTGAGATTCCTATTGACGAAAATCTAAGGCTATCGTTCATTCAAGAGGCGTTGATAAGTTCTGATGGCACGATTGTAAACCTCACTCCGCACGAGACAGGACTTGTTGAAATCCTCCTTAGTCAACCAGATATGTACATCGACAGAGCAGCGGCTTTTTTTGTGCTTTACGGATATGAGATGGATCCAACAAATAGAAGAATCGACCTTTTAGTCAGCAGGCTTAGAAAGAAATTATCAATGATTGAAGGAGGTTACGCGATAAAAAGCATAAGAGGTCGTGGATACAAGTTTGGCAACATGTTATGACCTAATAGCAATCACAGAAACACTCCTTACCACTTGAGAATCCAATACTGAATCATCAGTTTATAACATATATTTATTTTTACGATATACTTTTGTTATATTTTAAATATACAAACTGGTACGAAATATTCCAATGAGTTAATAAAATCTGACTCATTTTCGATTTAGCCCTGAATCGCAGGTGCAGGATAAATTGACTGGCATAGCACAGACCGATCAGCTATCCATAATGCAAAAATACTTATCAAAGCTATTTATTGGCAATACAGATGAATGAATGCAAGATGGCCGTTTTTTTGTCGCGGTCATTTGCACATGGATGGTAGTAAAATCCAGATAACGACATGTCATGATTCATTCAGGAGAAAACCCTCCCAGTATGAAACTTGTTAACAACGCTATATCGTCGCTTGTGAGGCGCGCTTCAAAGGAAGGCATCTCAACGCCGCCCTGGCTTATTACACGACTGATCTGAGAGCCTGTTAGCGCCCCTGTGAGCGCTGGGGCAAAAACACCAACTGCACCCTGTCCATTCACGCCATGACATCTTGCGCAGTTATCCGAGAACAACTTTTCGACAACTTCAATTTGCTGAGCACTGAGCCCGTCTGAAGGCATTTCTGGCGATGCTCCAGCACCAGAAGGGGCCGCTAGTTGAGCACTTAAGGGATTGATAGGCTGATAGGCAACATCAACCGCTCTTGCTCTTGCCCCCGGTAATGCCAGCGCCACCAGTTCCGCGGGCTGCTCAGCCGTCGCAACAGCAATCACGATGTACTGATGCCCTTCGTGAAAATAACTCATAGGTGCGCCGCTGGCTTTGATGGGCAATTCAATTTCTGCCAGCACATCACCCGTGGACTTATCATAGGCTCTGAACATGGGGCCGCCCGGATCACCGCTCAGATTGCCGGCCTCAGCCATAAACAACAATTCAGAGGTCAGTAACGGTGAGGGCCGGATCATCGGATGCCCCATGTTGTCAAAATCAAGGCTCAGCCCCTGCAGGTCAGGGTGGTCACGGATATAGTCCGATGCCGGCCCGATACTGCGTGACCAGGTATGCTGCGCCCTGTTCATGTCGGTGGCTGTCACCAGACTCCATGGCGGACGCACGATGGGCAGTCCGCGCGGGCCTTGGATAAAAACCGAGGGTGCCCGCAGGTAGTTCCAGTTGGTGCGCGCAGGGTCAGGCTCCTGCAGAGCCGCCGACATTGGTGCGTTGCGAAGGGGCACAAACATCATGCCGGTTTGCGGGTCAAACGCAGCGCCATTCCAGTTAGCCCCGCCCTGATAACCGGGATTCACCCAAGTGCCCTGTGTACCACCTTCACGCATGGGTGTCGGGGGTGTATAGAGCGGCCCGCGTACATATTGGGAGGCGATTGCCAGAGCCTCGGCTCTGATCTCAGGGGTAAAATCAATCAGATCTTCTTCGTGATAACCCTGAGTCAGATAAGGCGGCGGCAGAGTTGGAAAGGGCTGGGTGGCGGACGTTTGCTCACCTGGCACTTCACTTTGAGGCACCGCACGCTCCTCAATCGGCCAGACCGGCTCACCGGTTACCCGATCAAATACAAACGACATACCCTGCTTGGTCAACTGCGTGACGGTTTTAATACGCTTACCATTGACGGTGATATCACCCAGGATAGGAGCTGAAGGCGGATCGTAGTCCCACAGGCCGTGATGGGTCAGCTGATAATGCCAGACCAGCTCTCCGGTACGACCATCCAGACACACGATGCTTTGTGAAAACAGGTTGTCACCGGTGCGATGGCCGCCATAAAAGTCGTTGGAACCTGCCTCAACCGGCAGATAGATGTAGCCGGTTTCGGTATCCACGCTCATCATGGACCAGACCCCGGTATTGCCGGTATACCGCCAGGA
>JBFZEG010000199.1:0-3002 GCA_041306975.1 Gammaproteobacteria bacterium
GTGATTTTGATTACCTGATTAAGGCGCGCATTTCCGAGATGGCATCGTATCGCAAATTGTTGGGCGACATTCTGCTGAAACTGCCCGGGGTGCGCGAATCCAAAAGCTACATTGTGATGGAAGAGATCAAAGAAACGCTGGATCTGATTGTGCCCGAGGAATCTGACGCTGACTGACAGGGAACGACTGCCAAGCTCTGACAAGCGGTCAATTTTCCCGCCAGTCAGATAACAACACGCAGACTCATGATTCGTACCCTTCAATGATCACCAGATCCAGTGTGGAAACCGGTTGACGTAAGGAAATTGCATATTGGTATTCTGGCGAGTGCCAGCAGTCCAGCGCTGACTGATAGTCCGGGAATTCCAGCACTACATGCCGCGCGCGGCTGTTGCCTTCCGGGTTCTCAAAACGCCCGCCGCGTACCAGAAATGTGGCGCCATATTTTTTAAAGGGCTGCGCATTGGCGGCCATGTAATCTTTGTATTTTTCCAGGTCATTGATGTCGACCTGCACAATCCAATAGCCTTTGGGCATAACAACTCCTTGCTTAGTCAACGTCCGCAATATCCAGCAGATCACCCGGTGTGCAATCAAGTTCCTCACATAATTTTGCCAGCGTATCAAACCGTACACCTTTGATTTTGCCCGTGCGCAGCAGCGACAGATTGGCCTCGGTGATGCCGATACGCTCCGCCAATTCCTTGGAGCGCATTTTGCGCAGTGCCAACATTACATCCAGTCTGACTATGATCTGCTTCATACAAACGCGTCATTTTCAGATTTGATGTGGGTTGCCGCCGCCAGAATCCTGCCAACGGCCGACACAAACACAGCAAACGCCAGCATACCGATGTACTCGGGCTCAATGCGAACATCAAATCCGCCTTGTTGATTAACCCATAACAACAGGTTCGGGGTGATCAACATCACGGCAATCATGGCGTAAATGGCGCTTGAACCTGCGTTGGCGACGTGCCTGGCCGCTTCATTGCTGAAGAACTCACCGTTGCCAAAGGTGCTGAGTGCCCGCCGAAGGTGATTCACAGCCTCAAGAAACCAAAACGCCGGCAATAATTCAATCAGTACCAGGCCAGTGCTGTGCACTTTCTGCTGCCATGTCAGGTCTGCAGAAATCAGAGTACTACCAATACTGAATCCGCCTTTGGTGACAATGGCAACAATCAGCGTGACGATGGCGATGATGGCTAGTGTCTGCGCAGTTAAGGCAAGCTCTTGCGCGTGTTTCAGTTCATTGGCGGGGGTTGACATGATGATGCCTCCATTTCTGTTTGGTGCTATAAAATTATTGTTAAACAATAATTAATGCAACTACTAATTTTATTTTATGAAATTATTGGGCCCCGTAATCTGAATTGAACTATATCTCTTCGTCGCAGTATCTTTGACAAAGGCGTTGGGCAGTAGGAAGAGACTTGACTTAAATTGATTTGAGGAACAGCATCTTACCTGCGTCTTACTTTGAGGCAGCGCGATGATAACAACACGATTGTCGAGTAAAGGTCAGATCATTATTCCCAAGTCAGTCAGGGAGGCCCGACAGTGGCAGACAGGTCAAGAGTTGATAGTACTTGAGACTGCTGATGGCATTTTGCTGACGCCGAAACATGCGTTTGCACCTACAACGCTCGATCATGTCGCAGGTTGTTTGCACACACCGGGACTGTCTAAAACGGATACCGAAATTGAGATGGCCATGAAAGCTGCAGCAAGGAGAGCGTGGCGTGATAGCGATTGATACAAACGTCTTGGTAAGGCTGCTGAGCAGGGACAATGAGCAGCAATTTGCAATCGCCTACAATATTTTCGCAGTACACGAGGTCTTTATTCTTGACACGGTCATTCTCGAAACCGAGTGGGTATTGCGGCACGCTTATGACTTCCAGAAGGAAAAGATCGCAGCAGCACTGACACTGGTGTTTGGTCTGCCAAACGTCCACGTTCTTCAGGCTGAGACAATCGCGTCAGTAATCGATTGGTATAAACAAGGTCTTGATTTTGCTGATGCCTTTCATCTTGCAGGGGCTCAACACACTGAGACTATCAAGACCTTTGATCAACATTTTGTCAAATGCGCTGTCGGACTTTCAGTGTGCCCTGCAGAGTTGCTTTAGAGATCGTCCTGCCCCGGTCGTCCCATCCACAGGCCAGTAAACAGTATCGCCGCCACACCTGCCAGAATCATTGCAGGGTAAATCCGGTCATCCATGCTGCCGGGATTGGGAAACCAGCGTTCAAAAAAAATGGTGCCAAGCACATCCAGGCACATGGCGGGCGCTGTCAGAGCCGCTGCCGCATGGACTCGCCATTGTGGCGGCGTATTGAACAGGGTGAACATAATCACCGCGGTCAGCGCTGAGCCTGCAAAACCGATGACCAGCCACAGCCATAGCAAGGTGAGTTCGCCGCCTGGTTCGGTATTGCCGGGCCACCAGCTTCTGAATATCAGTAAAAACCCCACCCAGCCTGCCAGTGAGATCAGCATCATCCAAAAAATCTGCTGCTTGATGTTTGCGGGTTTGGAAGTCAACATGACAGGGTCTCCTGAAAATTGTAATGGTTGCTACAGAAACAGATTTGTAGCAGGCGCTACAACATTAGGCAAGAAAAAAGTGACATTGATGTGAGGACGTGGACGTGGCTAAAAGGCAAGACAAACGTGCAGAGGTGATTGATCTGCTCGCGGTGCATTTTTTGGACACCGGGCTCAGCGACACCGGTTTACGTCGTCTCGCTGAGGTGGCCGGTACCAGTGACCGCATGCTGTTGTACTACTTCGAGAACAAGGAAGAGTTGGTAGCTGCCGTATTAACACACATCGCGAGTGGCCTGAGTGAATCGCTGACGGAAATGTTTGGCTCCCGTCCTTTACCGCCCTCAACATTGTTGGAAACGTTGTGGGCCGCGGCAAAAAGTGAGGCGTTTAAACCCCACCTCAGGCTGTGGCTGGATCTGGCTGCCAATGCCAATCGGGGCGACCC
>JBFZEG010000204.1:0-5952 GCA_041306975.1 Gammaproteobacteria bacterium
TCCAGCGTCCCAGCATGCGCCAGCTGTCATTGAGCGGCCACACCGCCGACATATCAGTCTGTTTGATTCGCGGATCCAGCAAGGGAGGCGCGTCCAGGAAGACGTCGGTCTTTTCGCGGTAGCGGAAGGCCAGGTTAAACAGTCGCTCCTGGTCGCCACGCAGCTGCACGGCAATACTGCCCTGATCAATGTTGTTGTTCTCCTGATCCCACTGCAAATCTGTCATCAGTTGCCAGCGTTCATGCGGGTGGTAACTGGCCTCCATAATCAATGCGGAGCGATCGGTGTCCAGTGGCTGCAGAATCAGCCATTTTTGTAGCGGGCTGTCCAGCGACACAGTACGGTCTTCAAAATGGAATATCTGTCCGACACTGATCCTGGCGCGCTCTTGTCCGTCGGCGGTCAGCAGGCGGCTGGTAACGGCAGTACTGAGCTGGTTGGCGTCGCCTACCCGGTCGCCGCCACTGAAGCGATTGTCACGAAACAGCTGATTAAAATTCATGTGCAATTGCGCACTGTCAAAATTTGGCAGCAGTTGTTGGTCTTTCTGCTCGCCATACAGATAGTACAGTCGTGGTTCCAGTGTCTGGGTTGCGGAGAGTCCCGCTACAGTAACCGGGCGATCAAAAATCAGACCACTGTCCAGACTGAAAACCGACACTCCACGCTCCGGGTTTGCGGCGGTATTGTTGGCTTGCTGATCCAGCTGCCAGCTGGCATAACGATAACGCGCACCGGGAATCAGGAAGTACCCCGCGCCGCGAAATGGCAGGCTGAGCCAGGGTTCGGCACTGACGCGGGAGCCAGAGACCAAGGCGCCATTAGTGATCTGCTGCGCGGACAACAAGGACCTGTCCAGCGAACGATCAAAGCGCACATGAGCGCCGTCAACGCCGTAGCGCAATGCACCCCAAGAGTCACTCTGGCGGCTGAGTTTGATTTCCGGCAAGCGATCAAAGGGTTTATTGACGTCGATGGAGGACAGGTAAGGATCGAGCAATTGTATGCGTTGCACGCGGGTTTCAGCATGCCAGCGCGCATCCTGCCAGGACACCACCGCTTCTTTGTTCAGATGCGTGCGGCTTTCCAGATTCAGATTTCGTGTGCCCAGATCGCGAAAGTAATTGGCGTCACTGACGGTGTTGAGGTCGACAAACGTGCGCCAGTTCTGCCACGGCTGACCTTCATGACTGAATCCTGCAAACCAGCGCCGGGACTGTGGCGTGGCATTGCTGCTGAGGGCGGCGCGGTTGGCATCATAAGTTCTGTCATCGGGCAGCGCCGCGACGTTGACCACATTCATTGACCAGTCGGCCAGGTAGCGGAACTCGGCATTCAGCATGATGCCGCGCTCGGTCATCAGTCTCGGGGTGAGCGTAGCATCGTAATGCGGCGCAAGATTAAAGTAGTAGGGCACGGCGATATCAATGCCATTATCGCGGCTGTTGCTGATACTGGGCGGCAATATGCCCGATACCCGCTGGTCACCAATCGGAAACTGCAATGTGTAGGGGTAATAAAACACTGGCACATCGCGAAGACGCAGTGTCAGTTCGCGGGCATATCCCACGCCATTGGCGTTATCCAGCATCAGACTGCTGGCCTGTACCATCCAGAACGGATCCATGGGCTCGCAGCGGCTGAAGGCACCGTTTTCCATGGTCATCATGCCGCTGTCACTGTTGTAACTCAGCCGCGCCGCGGTGCCATGGATCTGGGTGTTGTGAATCACGTAAGACGCCTGGCTGATGGTATTGTCGCCGGCGTTCTGGTCAAGCAAAGCGCCCTCGCCGGTGACCAGGAAACCGGGTTCCCGGAACACCACATCGCCTTGCAGTGTGAGAATGTTGGTTTCTTCGTCCAAATGCAGACCATCACTGGCTAACAGGGTACGGTAGCCCTGGCGCACGCTGACATCGCCTTCAACATACACCTGGCTGGGCTGTGGTTGATTGACTCGCGCCAAGGTTTCAATTTCGGTGGGTGCGTTGTCAGGATCCAGCGTGGCATTGTCGCCGGTCAGGGCGGGCTCAACAAACATGCCGCAGCAGGCCGGATTCACCTCGGCCGCCTGCTCGGCGGTCATGTTCTCGCGGGTAGCCCAGTCCTGCATGATGCCGGATGCATTTTCGGTTGCAGTCGGTGTTGCAGTTTGATCCTGCGCATCGACTGCGCCGTTAAGTCCGGACAGCACCAGCACAGGCAACATCCATCCTGTGGTCAAACGGCTGGTTTTTGATTTTCTGTCAGACATGGTTGCGGGCGATCCAGTCGGCAATAGAGAATGGTGTGGTTCAATTGCTGCAGCGAGTTGTCCGGAATTCTTCCACCCCGGCGATGGTGGTCAGCGCAGGCATGATAATTCATCAACCTTTCATTAGAAAGTAAAGTAACGGCGGAGCAGATTCGACAATGACCCAACAGCCACATTTTTCCGAGGGTGATTCAGGTGAATACATCGATAGTCGCCATCAACAGGTGCAGCAGTGGGCGCGTCAGGTACTGACACCTTTGTTGGGTGCTGATCCCGGGCCTGTGCTTGCAGAGCCCTTGGGTGGAGATGCAAGCTTCAGACGTTATTTCCGTTATCGGGCGCTGACTGACTTGCCGCTGCCAGGTCTTGATGTGCTCAAAAACAGCCTGATGTTGGTGGATGCGCCGCCGGCACGTGAAAACAATCCGGCATTTTTGCTGACCGCAGCCGAGTTTTCTGCGGCAGGCCTGCGCACCCCGCGGGTGCTGGCGCATGATGTTGAACAGGGTTTTATGCTGCTGGAGGATTTTGGCGATCAGTTGTTTCTGCCGTGTTTGCAGGCGGCGCAGGGCAACAACGACGGCGAAGACAGTGATATGCAGCGGGTTGATGTGTTGTACACACAAGCCATCAATGCACTGCTGATGCTGCAGTCAGATAACAGCCCATCGCGTTTGCCACCCTATGATCAGGCGCGTTTGCACACGGAGCTCAGCCTGTTTGATGAGTGGTTTTGTGGCCGCATGCTGTGCATTGAGCTGAATGACAGCGAGAAAAAGCTGCTGGCGGATACCTGGCAATTTCTGGAACACGCCGCGTTGAAGCAGACACAGGTGCGTGTGCATCGTGATTATCACTCCCGCAATCTGATGGTGCGGCAACAGGCTGATGGTTCACATCCTGAGCATTTGCCGCCCGGTGTAATCGACTTTCAGGACGCGGTGATCGGGCCGGTCACCTACGATCTGGTGTCGCTGCTGCGCGACTGTTACATCGTGTGGCCGGTCAACGATGTCGGCCGCTGGCTGCGCCAGTATTTTGATGCAGCCAGGGCGCGCGGCATTCTGCCGGACGAACTGGCGTTTGAGACGTTTCAGCGCGATTTTGACCTGATGGGTCTGCAACGGCACATTAAAGTGCTGGGAATTTTTTGCCGGCTGGCGCTGCGTGACAACAAACCTCGCTACCTGCTGGACCTGCCGGTGGTGATGGACTATGTGCTGACCGTGGGTGAGCGTCATCCTGAGCTGAGCGCATTTATCCGTTGGTTTCGCCGAGGCCCGATGATTGATATGTATAGTGTGCTAACGGCTTCCGGACCTCTGGTGTCAGCATCAGATATTTCTTCACAGCTCGAAACGGACTATTCATGAAGGCAATAATTCTGGCGGCTGGTCACGGCAAGCGCATGTTGCCGCTGACACAATCCACTCCGAAACCGCTGCTGCGCGCGGGTGAACACAGCCTGATTGAGTGGCAGATTCTCAAATTAGCCAGTGCCGGCATTCGTGATCTGGTGATTAACCTGCATCATCTGGGGGAACAGATCCCGACCGCCCTCGGTGATGGAGCACGCTTGGGTGTCCGCATTCAGTATTCCCCCGAAACCGAGTTGCTAGAAACGGCTGGCGGCATCATCAACGCACTCCCTTTGTTGGGGACGGAGGCGTTTGCGGTGGTTAATGGCGATGTGTGGACGGATTATGACTTTACCCAGCTGAACGCTGCGGCAGCGCGTCTTGAGGCGGCACACTCGCTGGCCCATCTGGTGCTGGTGCCTAACGCCGAGCATCATCCGCGGGGGGATTTTTATCTGGATAACAACGGTTGTGTGTCGGATCAGGGAGAGCCCAGATTAACCTTCAGTGGTATCAGCGTATTGCATCCGCTGTTGTTCTCAGGGCTGACGGTGCAGCGCCTGCCCTTGTCGCCAGTGTTGCGCCAGGCAATGACGCGGCAGCAAGTCAGCGGTGAGTACTTTGCCGGCGACTGGCAGGATATCGGTTCACCCGAACGGCTGAAGGCGTTAGAATGCCGCCTTCTTAACCCGCAGCCGGCGACTTAGTGATGACAGACATTCTGACTCAAGACCTTCTGACAAAAGACTTTTTGATAGCCCCCTCCATACTGTCTGCCGACTTTGCGCGCCTGGGCGAAGAGGTGGATACCGTGTTGGCGGCCGGCGCGGATGTGGTGCACTTTGATGTGATGGACAATCATTACGTTCCCAATCTGACCATTGGTCCGATGGTGTGCAAAGCGTTGCGAAACTACGGTATCAAAGCGCCCATTGATGTGCATCTGATGGTGCAGCCGGTGGACCAGATGATCAGCGACTTTGCCAAGGCCGGCGCCAGTATCATCAGTTTTCACCCCGAAGCGTCTCAGCATGTGGATCGCTCGTTGCAGTTGATCCGTGATGCGGGATGTAAAGCCGGCCTGGTATTTAATCCGGCCACCAGTCTGGAGTGTCTCGACTACCTGATGGATAAAATTGATCTGATTCTGATCATGTCAGTGAACCCGGGATTTGGCGGCCAGAAATTTATTCCCATGGCACTTAAAAAATTGCAACAGGCGCGCCGGCTGATTGACGCCAGCGGCTTTAACATCCGTCTGGAAATCGATGGTGGTGTTACCACAGATAACATTGCACAGATTGCCCATGCGGGCGCGGATATGTTTGTGGCGGGGTCAGCCATTTTTAACAGCGAATCTTACGAAAAAACCATCAGCACCATGCGCCAGCGATTGGCCAACACTGTCGCTGTGTAAAAAGGACGTTCATCAATGACGCGCTCGCAATTTTCCTCCGCCGCTGTGGCAACCCGACTGCAACAGCAGGACTTTGATGCGCTGGCCACTGCCGGTTTTAACCGCGTGCCCGTGGTGCGTGAAGTGCTGGCGGATTTTGAAACGCCGCTCAGCACTTATCTCAAGCTGGCTGGCGGTGTGTATACCTATCTGTTTGAGTCGGTGCAGGGCGGCGAAAAGTGGGGACGGTTTTCCATCATCGGTCTGCCGTGTAAAACCGTGGTGCGTGTCAGTGCCAATGATGTGCGCGTTGAGCATGAAGGTGCGGTCATCGAGCAGCACAGCATGGATGATCCGTTTGTTTTTGTGGAAGCCTACAAAAATCGATTCAAGGTTGCTGAACTGGCCGGAGTGCCTAAATTCAGCGGCGGACTTGTTGGTTATTTCAGTTACGACACCGTGCGTTATGTGGAGCCGTCGTTGGGACAGGCGCCCGGTGACGACGAAATTGGCACGCCGGAGATTCTGTTGCTGGTGTCGGAAGAAGTTGTGGTATTTGACAACCTGCGCGGCACTATTTCGATTGTGTGCCACGCGGACCCTTCACAAAAAGGTGCGTTGTATAAAGCGCACGCAAGGCTCGATGACATTGAGTCTGCGCTGATGCAACCCTTTCAACGACCCATCGCCAAATCACGTCCGGATACTATCAGCGCTGAGCAGGATTTTTTCTCCAGTTTCCAGCAGGCGCCGTACGAAAAGGCAGTGAACAGTATTAAAAATTATATTCTGGCCGGTGACGTCATGCAGGTGGTGCTGGCGCAGCGCATGTCAGTACCGTTTGATGGGGATCCGATTCATGCCTACCGCGCGCTGCGCTACCTGAATCCCTCGCCGTACATGGTGTTTTTTAATATGGGTGATCACCATATTGTCAGCGCGTC
>JBFZEG010000209.1:0-20357 GCA_041306975.1 Gammaproteobacteria bacterium
GAGTCGGTCATCAGATTCCACCCGGCCGTCACGCAGCCTGATTTGCCGTTGGGAGCGCTCAGCCAATTCGTCGGAGTGAGTCACCATAATCAGGGTCTTGCCTTGCTGATGCAGTTCGTCAAACAGCTTGAGAATTTCAGCACCAGACTTTGAGTCGAGGTTGCCGGTCGGCTCATCCGCCAGGATAATCAGCGGATCATTGGACAGTGCGCGGGCGATGGCCACGCGTTGCTGCTGGCCACCGGATAACTCAAAGGGCCGGTGCTGCAGGCGGTCGCCCAGGCCTACACGGGTGGCTAGTTCAGTGGCGATCCTGCGGCTGTGTTGTTCCGGGTGTCCCTGATAAAACAACGGCAACTCAATATTCTCGAGTACCGTGAGTTGCGGAATCAGGTTGTAGGATTGAAAAATGAAGCCCAGGCGTGCGCCACGAATTGCCGACAATTCATTGTCGTTCATCTGCGAGGTGTCTTTGTCGCCGAGCAAGTAACTGCCGGACGTAGGCTGATCAAGGCAGCCGAGGATGTTCATTAGCGTAGATTTGCCGCAACCGGACGGCCCCATGATGCTGATGTAGTCACCCTGAAAGAAGTCGATGCTGATGCCATGCAGCACCTGCACGGCCAGTTCGCCCATCACGTAAGTCTTGGTGACGTCCTGCACACTGGCCACGGTTTGGCGCGAAACAATCCGTGGGGTGGAGTTTCCGGGTTGCAGGCCGGGCGCCAGGCTAACCATCAACCCGCCGCCTGCGAGGCAAGCTGGCCGGATTGCCTGGGCGGCAGCAGCATCACTTCCTCACCGGCACTCAGACCACTGAGGATTTCAATAAACTGCTCGGAATAGTGGCCGGTCTGTACTTCGCGTGCTTCACGGCGTCCTGCACGGCTGACGTACACCACTTGTTTGTCTTCCAGATAAGTGACCGCCTGAATGGGCACGTAAACCGTGTTCTCCAGCGAGGCCACCAGGATCTCCACCTCTGCAGTCATGCCGGGGCGCAGCCACTCATGTTCACCATCAATGCGCACGATGGTGGGGTAGACCTTCAGGTCAGGATTCATAAAGGCGTTACCCGAGTCGGCGACCACCGCTACTTTGATAACTTCGCCGGTCAGGCGCATATCCGGGAAGGCATCAATACGCACGGCAACCGTTTGGCCTTCGGTAACACGCTGCACAGAGGACTCATGAATATTGACGCGCACCGCCATCTCCGTCATGTCGGGAATGGTGAGAATAGCCTGGCGCTCACGCACCGTTGCACCCTCCTGAATGGGCTCCTGATTGCCACCGCGAAACGGTTGGCCGGTGTCAGCAGAACCGTACACCACCAGGCCAGGACGCTGTGCCCGTATCACCGTTAATGCCAGTTGTTCATTCAGATCAACCAACCGCTGCGCTTCGAGTTCCAGCCGTTGTACCGCGGATTTGTAGCGCGCCTCGGCCTGAGCCAGTTCAGCGGCTGCCTCGGCCTGTGTGCGCTGATAACTCATGATGGCATCTTCATAATTGGCCAGTTGCTGGTCGGCGTCTTTGATAAAGGTGTACTGCGTATACAGATTCAGGTCGGTAATGGCCTGCTCAAGACGTGATTCGGCTTGCAGCAACCTTGAACGCTCGGCCTCCAGTTCATTGGGGGTGATAAAGTCACGTGCTGCCAGACGTTCCTGTCCGGCATAACGCGCCTGTGCCTGCAGGTTGTTTTCCTCGGCAACACGCACCGCTTCCTGCAAAGTGCGCAATTGCTGTTTGGCCATGCCATCTTCCAGGCGGTTTTCACTGGCGTAGATGCGGAAATCAATGGCTTCGCGTATCGCCAGATAGTCGTTATCCATCAGCATTTCGGTTGCCGGCGGCAGTTCAATGGCGTCAGTGCCTGCCAAACCGATAAGCTCCGGCTCTGTGTCTGAGGGCCCGTCACTGTTGTCGTCAACACGCGTCAACGTGGTGACATCGCCATCAATTGCGGTGCTGCCGGGGCCTGCAGCTACGCCAGAACCGCCGGGGCGGCCGCCACCTGAGCGCATACGCTCAAGAAATTCGGCGGGAATCTCGCCGTTGTTCTGCGCCATCATTTGCTCGATACGCTCTCGCATGGGCGCCGGTAACGAGCTCAGGTCAGAAGGGTCAAAACTGGCTGCATCAAACCCACTCCGCGCTCCGCCGGTGCGGCCCTGTTGACGGGTGGCATCGCGATTCTGCTGTATCTGATCGACGCGGTTGTCGCGATCCGGTGCGGTGGTGGTTGCCGCTGCCTGCAGCGCTTCAGTACGGGCCACGCGCTCCTCTATGTCCAGTCGTGTCACCAGATCCTGCACAACGTTGGCACCCAGGAATTTTTCCAGATCAAGGCGTGCAAAGCGCATGCGTTGTGATGCCGCATTGAGGTTGGCAACATTCTGATTGATGCGGATCTCTAACTGGGCCTTGCGTTCAATAAAGGTCGCATCAGCGGTTTCGTAGGCGATCTGTTGATTGAGTTTTTGTTCATTGAGCTGGGAGGAATCCAGTTCAACCAGCACCAGGCCGGCGGTCACATCTTCAGCAGTGACCCGATAACCCTCTTCAACAATGGACAGAATTTTTACGCCGCTGCCGCCGCGTATGGCAGAGCGAATCTGCTGCGATTGCAGCGCTTCAATATTGCCACCTTCACGTACCACAATATCCAGCTGACCTTCGCGTGCAGCAAAGGTCGGGCCGCTGAAGCGGTTGTCGGCATTGCTGCCCATCAGGCTGAACAGACCAAAAACGCCCAGCAGCCCCACGGCAGCAATGCCCCCCTGCCAGGGTCGCGATGCCGTTTTGTAACGCTCAAAAGCTGTCTGCAGGTGTCGGGTTACGTTCATGCGGTTTCGCCTGTTTGGTTTTGCCTGTTTGGTCTTGACTGCTTGGTTTTGTCCATTTAAAGCGGAGAAGGATTCACACGGCTGTCAACATCGCCTTCCTGCCAGCGTCCATCGTCGCTGACGCTGAGCAGACCCACATCACGCCACAGTGCCAGTTTTGCAATGTTATGGTCAATAATGGCCGAGGTTAACTGAGTGCGCGAATTGATCAGGTCATTCTGCGCATCAACGGTGTCCTGAATATTGCCGGTACCCAGTTCGGCGCGCAGCTCAGCCTCTTCCACGCGCCGCTCATTGATACGCACGCTGGCCATGCTGATGTCGTAGTTGCGCTCGGCCTGCTCCAGTGCACGCCAGGCATCCAGCACGCCCAGCTTGGCATTGTCGATCGCCAGTTCGTAGGCGCGAACCGCCACTTCGTAATCGATCAACGCACGCCGGTAGGCGGTGCGCTCACTCATCAGGTCCACGGGCAGGTCGAGTTCCAGCGCTGCGCTGTAATCGGTCAGCCGGAAGTCCATGTCGCTCAAACTTGCGCTGTTGCTGTTATTGGCGGGTACTGACGCGCGTAACACCATGGCCAGGCCGGGTTGAAAGGCATCGGCAGCAACCTCCAGCTTGCGGGCGCGATCGGCAATGCGGTCGGCCTGAGTGAACAGATCCAGGCGGTTATTGGCGGTGAGTTCCAGAGCCTGCTCCAGCGTGATGTCCGGTGCCAGCAGATCACCTTCCGAGATACGCAACATTTCCTGATCATCAAGCATGATGCGATCGTCCGCGCGCAAGCCCAGCAAGATCTTGAACGAGTCCAGTGCGTTGGCGTAACGGGTTATGGCCAGTGCCCAGGCGCGATCCCGTTGCAGGGACGACTGTTCCAAGCGGCCTACCTGACCCGGCGTACGCAGACCTTCTGCCTGAAAAGCCCGTTCGCGCTCCAGACTGCTGAGTGTGGCACTAAGACCGGCAAAATTATTGCGAACCGTGTCGCGTGCTTCCAGAACGGTGTAGTACTGCGTGGTGATGCGCACGGCCAGCGTCTGCCGGTAGCGGGTAAATTCGCGCAGTTGGTAGAGCAGATCGCGTTCGGCCTGCATCAGGGTTTCCGCGGCAATGTCTGAGCCGGCGCCCCGCAGCAGCGGTTGGGTGAAGGAGCCCACCAGTGCTGACGATGCGCTGCTGTTGATATCCCCGGTCACAAACCGCAAAAAATTTGACGTCAGGTTCAGCGCAATCTGGCCGCCGCCGCGCAGCAACAACCGCGTTCCCAGGCTTGCGTCGGAGCGCAAACGTTCATCCGTGCTCACCACGGTGGCCGGCAGGCTGATCAGTGCCTCGGCATCTGCGGCAAACGGATCAGTGCTGCCATCGGTCAGGCGGTTATCCCAGGCATAGGTACTGTTGGCTGAGGCAGAGAATATCGGGGTGTATCGGTAGCGGTCAGCGGTCAGTGACAGTGCCTGTAGGTAGAGTCGTTCGCGTTGCAGTTGATAGTCTTTATTCAGCGCAAATCCCAGATCCAGCGCCTGCTCCAGATTGATAATGTGCGCACCGTTTTCACTGTTGGCCAGACTGCCCAGAAAGTCAAAGACACGGGTGTTTGTTGTGTAACGATCCAGCGTCATCTCGCGGGGGCGGTCAATGGTGATATCCAGAGTGCTCATGCCCGGCACCAGGCTGGACTTTTCTTCAATCAGTGCATAACTGGCCTGATCAGCGGCCTGTTGATTCCATGCTGCCGTGCAGCCACTTAACAGCAGTGTGATTGCAGCGATCAGCCATGCTCTTGCGCACTGTTGCGAACCCCGATAGCGGGAAGTGCGCAACACGCGGTCAGCATCGTTTAAAGTGCGGTGTGTAGTCATGATGCGCCGACGATCATTGTCTGTTTTGCCAAAAGACGTTTGAAGAACTGACTATACGGGCAGTTAAAAAGTTTCCGTTGTCCTGTCACGATGAAGCGCCTGTTTTCACAGACAGAGGGATGACCCGTTCTTCGCAGACCGGCTCACACCGGTGTCAGTGGCAACAGTACCACACCGCGCGCGGTGAGCGACTCGACTGAATGTTTACATACCCCGGCTTTGTGAATCAGTTTGCTTTCGCAGATGTCGCAGCGCACACACTCTTTAAAATCAATCTGGTGTTTGCGGATCGCGCCGGTTGGACAACTGTGTTCACACACGCTGCAGGCAGTGCATTGTGGGACCCGCTTGATGCGGCTCAGACTGACCAGCGACAGTACACCCAGCGCCGCGCCCAGCGGACAAACATATCGGCAATAGAAGCGTTTGACGACAGCAGAGGCCAGCAGAATCACCAACAAAATTGCCCATAACACAATCGATGTGCTGTAAAAGAACAAGGTACCGAAGGGTTCAAAATACTGGAAAATACTCACGCCGCCTTGCACCACCGCCATGACCACAATCAGCGCCAGAAACACATATTTCAGATACAAGGCCTTATCGTGGATACGCGCTGGTACGGTCCGTTGCCAGCGACGCGGGACAAATTTGCTGAGCAGATCCTGTACCGCACCAAACGGACACAGAGACGAGCAGAATACCCGCCCCCAGATCAGTGTGGTCACCAGCGTAAATACCACAATCATCAGCAGCGGGACGTCGCCCAGAATCATCGACGGCCCGAGATTGATGGTGTTGGTGATGTGTGACACTGACAGGAAACCACCATTGATGAACCCCAGATACACCAGCGTGATTGTCAGCGTTATCCAGCGCAGGCGCGCACTTTTAGTCAGGAAAGTCGCCATCACCAATGCAAAAATCACCAGCAGTGCCAGCACCCGTGGCCAGCTGACGTCACTGCTGTCCTGCGTGTCAGGCGCACCCGGCGCAAGAATCTCATTGCCAAGCGCAATATCCAACATCAAGCCCTGAACACTGAACTCAAGAGTTGCGGGAATGTGACCATTACTGGGGTCGTACTGAATGGTAAACGGCTGAGTGACGTCAATGTCGGTTGGCAGCACCATGGCGCCGGCATAGTCGGCCTGCTGAGCAATTTTTCCGTCAACTGCACTTCCGGCATACACAAACCGGCGTCGCGGCATGTCAAAATCCACTCCGTTCTGACGCAAGCCAAGACGTTCCTGGCGGAACGGATCCGAGGGATTGCCGCCGATGCCCACCAGGACCAGTTGGCCGGTATCAAAACGATTGCTGGCATCGCGTTCGGCGCGCGAAAAATCCTCGGCGCCCAGCAGTATCTGGCCCAAGGTTTCATTGTTGCCAAGATAGGCAAATGACAACATCAGTACGGTGCCATCCGGCAGATTCACCGCCATCTCTTGCACATGCTGTTGTGCCTTCAAATCGTCCCAGCTCTGAGGCTCCAGATGCAGTCGCAGGTTGGCACCGGAGTCCTCGCCCGCTGCGATCCCGCTGTCGGGCAGATAGACCTGAGCGACACGCCGCGCTGCGTTGTAAATGCCGCGTGTCATCGCCCAGCTGGTGATGGTGGCTCGTGATACGCCGTCAACATCGCGGCCGACACGGAATTCATCCGACAAGGGTTTGCGGCGGAATTGTTCCTGAAAACCGCGCGCAGACAAAAAGTCGCCACGGCTGGAGCGGAACGACTCGTTGTAATCAAGCACTTTGATCGCCGTCACCGTGGCCTGCGTATCCAGCGCCACCAGCACTTCGATTGGAGCGCTGAATCCGACTTCCAGTGGCGGCAGGTCGGACGTTTGAAACAGGTAACCAATGATGCCATCTGCGCCAGTATCGGCAACCGGGCCATAGGCGGTGTAAACAGGCGGAGTACCGGCTTTTTCACTGAAGCGGGTTGCAGCGGGCATCAGCTGCTGCAAGAGTTCGGGGGTGACGGTGCGGTTAAACGGTGTTTGCGCCAGTGCTGCCTGCGCGCAGCACAAAAGACACAGAGCCACCCAATAAGGGCGGGAAAAAATAGATCGGACGTGCATAGTTATTGTTATTTCCTGAATTACCAGGTTGTTTTATGCAGCCACAAACACACTGCGCAGCAACCATAATGTGTAAAGCACGTAACAGCTCAACAAAAACAAACCTTTGCCACGCGTAATCAAACCGTGTTTGCCACGACTGCCGTAACCAATCACAAACAGCGAAAGCGTCAGCGCCAGCATCACTGCCACATCACGAGTCAGTACCTCCTGTGCCACGGCCAGCGGGTGAATCATGCCAGCGATACCCACGACCGCCAGCGTGTTAAAAATGTTGGAGCCCAGAATATTGCCGACCACCATGTCATGTTCGCCCTTACGCGCAGCGATCACCGAGGACGCCAACTCCGGTAACGAGGTGCCGACGGCAATAATGGTCAGGCCAATAATCAGATCACTGACGCCCAGGCTTTGAGCCACGGCGACGGCGCCCCACACCAGCAGGCGCGAGCTGGCAATCAACAGTATCAGGCCTATCACCAGCCAGGTGACCGCAAAGCGCAATGGCATTGGGTTGGCCAGCTCGAGTGCCACCTCTTGGGCGAGGGTATCCGGAATCACATTGCGCTGATCGCGGATGCCCTGATAGATGGTCCATCCCATCAGTGCTGTAAACACCAGCAGCAGAATGATGGCGTCGACTCGGCTGAGCATGTTATCCAGTAACAGAAACGCAGCGATAAAAGAAACCAGTGCCAACAAGGGCAATGTGTGTCTGAGAACCTGTGAATCAACAGCAATCGGTGCGACCAATGCCGTGATCCCCAGAATCAGTGCGATGTTGGTGATGTTGGAGCCAAAGGCATTGCCCAGCGCGATGCCCGGGTTGCCCTCCAGCGATGCCAGCGCTGACACCACCAATTCTGGAGCGGAAGTGCCAAAACCGATAATCACAATACCGATCAGCAATGGCGGTATGTTGAAATGTTTCGCGGTGCAGGCTGCTCCATCCACAAAGCGATCGGCACTCCAGACCAGAACCACTAAGCCAATCACTATCGCAAGCATGGGGTAAAGCATAAGTCGTTCAATCCCGCTGAAAAAAAACTGTGATCAAGTGTATGCGTAGCCGTACCCGCTTGTCAGCAGCAAACTGACATCAGTCAGCGGAATGACCAGTACTTGTGCCCTATAAAACTGGTAAATACCGGCACCACGATACCAACGGCATGCGCGATTTCAAGGGTGTAATCCTGCACACCCAGCGCTGGCAGCGCATAGTAGGCCGTCAACATGCTGATGGCCCAGGTTTGTATGATTGCCAGACCGTTAACCAACACAAAAAATGCCGCAGACCGCGACAAAGTCTGTGTGCTGGCGGTAAACACAAACAATCTGGCCAGCACAAAAGCCGTGATCATCCCGGTGATGTACGACAGTACCACGGCGGACGAAAAGCTCATCCATTGGTTATAGATCAAACGGGTAACAAAGTTCACCACCGCTGCCGTCCCGCCGGTCATCAGAAACATCAGAAACTGGCGCGACATAAAGGCGTTGCTCATAGGCACGCCTCGCGCGCCAGTTTGCGGCCGAAATCAATGCTCTCGGAAATACCCCGGTCCTGAGGGTAATAGTATGAGGTGTCAGCCACCCACAAACCGGCGATATTCGTTTGATAAGGTGGCAGTTGCTCCAGAAACCCGGGCGGGCAGATTGGCTGCGCATAGCGATAGCGGCTGGCATGCATATCCACAAAGTCATCGTCACTGATGTCGGGGTTGATGCGCCGGAGATAGCGACGCACCTTGTCGATAAACGCGGCATCGGATTCCGCATAACTCGGGTGATCCGCTGGCAGATAAAACGGTACATACACAATACTGTGATCAAGGGGCCGCAAGTTGCTGTACTCCACCAGACCCGGTATATCCATCTCCCGGTCATTGATGTTCAGCCAGAAATTCGGGGTCACCGGCCTGCGCAGTTTGGCAATCACACACACCACTGCAATATTGGCCTGCGCGCGGTATTGGGCCAGCACGGCGTCAGGCAGATCGGGAATCAGTCGTGGAACAAACGGCAGCGGAATGGTACTGATGACCCGGTCAAAGACTTCAGTTGTTGACTGCCCGGCAACACGCACACCGGTGAGTTTGCCATGCTCAATCATGACGCGCTCAACAGGCGTTGATAGTCTGATCTCGCCACCGGCGCCGCGGATAGCTGCCGACAGCGCCTGCAGCAAGGTTTCAGAGCCACCTTTAAGATAACCGAGCTTTTCGCGCATCAGGCTGTAACGCGAGCGGCCAATACGATGAATACGGCACCAGATCCAGGCAGCCGATAGATTGTTACTGAAATGATAAAACTTGTAGTCAAACAGCGGTTGCCAAAGTACCCGCCAGGCTTCAGCACCCACCCAGCGTTTTATCCAGCCGCTGGCCTCAACCTTGTCCAGAGTGCGCCAGTTGCTGCGTTTGGTGGACATAAATGCATGCAGCCCGTAGCGGATTTTGGCCATCAGCCCCAAGCCTTTAAACCTGAGCAAGGCCAGCGGGTTGCCCCATGCCTGCAGGCGTTGCTGGTGCCAGTAGCCCATACGCGTTTCAGTCCATTGCAATTGGTCTGCAATGCCCAGCTCCTTCAGCATGTGCAGAAGCGCGTGATCAGACAGGCAGTGAAAATGATAAAAACGTTCGATGGTTAATCCGTTGAAATCAAAACTGGCAGTCATGCCACCGAGTCGGTCATCCGCCTCGAAGACCACCACCTGATGGCCATCCTTTGCCAGCTGGTATGCGGCGGCCAATCCCATCGGGCCTGCGCCCAGTACAGCTACTTTCACTCTCGAAAACTCCTTCTTGTCGAGGACCGGTGACCGGCAAAGCGTTGTTCTGTGGTCAGAATTTCATGATGATGTGGCTATAGCGGGAGTCGTTGAAGGTCTCCTGCAGTGCCTGTGTAAACGGTGTGTACGGCACACCAAAAATACCCGGCCAGTCTATCACTTCAAATTCATCTTTGGCGCTGAGTGCGGCCAGTTGTTGCGTGGTAAATGGCGGATTGCGATCAAACAGCGACCATATCCACAGCAGCACAAAAAACAGCCAGTAGGGAATTCGCAGGATCAGGGTGTTGGCACCAGTTGCACGTTTGATCTCGCGGATCATGTCGATATAGTCAATTTTCTCGTGCCCAGAGATATTGTAGATGCCGGGGCCGCTGCGCTTGCTGATGCAGCTGATGATGATGTCACTGAAGTCGCCGGCATACAGTGGTTGTCGCATGTAACGGCCATGACCCGGAATAGGGAAAACCGGCACCTTTTTCATAAACCGCGACAGCCATCCCAAGTGTTTGCGGTCAAACCAGCCAAACATCAGTGTGGGCCGCAGAATGGGACACGCGATACCGCTGTCCAGCACCAGTTGCTCCTGTGCAATTTTGCTGCGGGTGTAAAAGTCATCGGCTACCGATACCACAACGGACGAGCTGATGTGGATCAGGTAAGGCTGCTGCGTGGCGGATTTGATGGTGTCCAGGATCAGCCGGCTGGCCTGCACGTTGTTGCGCACAAACTCTTCGTAATGCATGCCGCCAATCTGCGCCTGCAGCATGACCACCACGTCTGCGCTGCGGACATGCGCCTGCCACTCGCCGGGTTCTGCCAGATCTGCGTATTCACACTGCACATCGGGTTGTACCTGTTGCAGCATGGCCAGATTTTCCCGGTGTTTGTCCAGCACCACAATCGAGTGATAGCCGCGGTCTTTGAGCCGCGCGACCAGATTCTGTCCAACCAGACCGGCGCCGCCGGGCAGTACAATTTTGCAGTCAAGCCCTGTGTTTGTCACACGTGTTCCTCAAGCATGTCCGTCGCGCAGACGGGTGGTTAATCCGGTAGGGTAGTGCTGATTGGCAGCGCGCAGCGTCCGCCCTCGGCGATCAGCCAGAGGGCTTGCCCGCTGTCCTGGGTGCGCAGATACGCTTTGAAGCCGGTCTGTATGGCCTCGACATTAATCGCCGCGGCGACGTCGGGGCGCGAGTATCCGCTGAGACCAAATCCGGACACAATGCCATCGATTGTCTGCGCTTCGATTAGCCCGGCAGCCGATTGACTGAGCGGATCAAGCATCCAGCCTTCAACCGAATAAAACCGTGATTCGCCGGGGATGCGCGACACCAGATCAATATGTCCGAGGCACGCAGGCAGTTGCTGTGGGGCAGGCACATCGGCGCTGCGACGACTGCCGGGCAGCTCGCGCAGGTTCTGCCAGGGAGACATACCAAACATGGTCAGATCGTACAGAGAGGCAATGGTGGCAACATTGATCAAACCGTCAGACATTTCATAGATAGTATTTATCTGTGTTTCGTCTCGTATATCCAGTTCCAGTGCCAGACCTGCCATGTTGTGGGCAAACACCTGATCATGCCGCGGTTCCAGAGCCTGCCATTGCAAGGTGACCATCAGCAGCATCAGCCCTGCGCCTGCCGGAATCAGTGCCCAGCGCGCCGCTCGCCAGCGCTGGAACAGCAGCGGTAACAGCAATACAAACACCGCCGACCACGCCATCAGCGCCGGGGTGGTGTAACGCGGCTGCAGCGCCTGGCTGACACCAAAAATCAAGCGGCCGCTGCCGGTGCCGAATGCTGTACCCACCAGGTAAATAACATAAAACACCAGTGCCAGTGTTATTGCCTGCGCTGCGCCAACGGGATGCCTGCGTACCCACAGATCCCGCAGCGTGACAGTCAGGAACGTAATCGATACCACGGCCATCACGCTGGTTGCGATCAGTGCCGCAGTCAAACCCGCGTTGTCTTCACCAAACAGCATATAAAACGGTGTGCCCAAATA
Organism: Gammaproteobacteria bacterium; assembly: GCA_041306975.1. Classification (GTDB taxonomy): domain Bacteria; phylum Pseudomonadota; class Gammaproteobacteria; order Pseudomonadales; family Pseudohongiellaceae; genus Pseudohongiella. The sequence goes on from JBFZEG010000209.1 coordinate 11,606, forward strand.
CAGAAAAGCGTAATGAATCCAGAGCAGTGGCTGTGCTAAAGCCGATTGCTCACCAGCGCCGTGACTGAAGGGTGACGCATAATCAAAAAAATACAAAAACACGGTCAGCAGTGAAATGACTGCCAACACACCCACACGTGCGCGTGGTTGGTGTATGGCCAATGCATACAATGTCATCAGCGGCAGCGCGAGGATGCCGTTGGCCATGGTGCCTGCGCTGGCAACACCGGCCACGCAGGCGGCAATGAACCATCCGCGCTGTTTATCCCCGGCATTAATTGCGCGTGACAGCAGGTAAAACGCCACCAAGGGCACCAGTTGCGCAAGAAAAAACTGACTCTGGAATGCCCATGCAAAGTTTTGATCCTGCATCCACTGAAACAACCATGCGCAGATCAAGGCCGTAAACACCCACAGCGGCACTTGCAGGTGCTGCCCCTGTTCAGGAAAGTGAGCGGCCAGCAGGTCGCGACTGAACAGATAAAACAGTGCGGTGGAGATACAGGCTAACACCGCATTAATCACAAACAGAAACACCGAATTGCCACTAAACAGTTCGTAGTCCAGCCAGAACAGAATCCGCGACAGCACAATGCGGTGCTCGTTGTGCTGTGACCACCAGATGCTGAGTTCGCCATCACGGTGTGCGATGTAAAAACCCAGTGTGCCGCCCCACATATCCCAAAAGGGTACCGGTGTGTAGCTATTGATCATGCCAATGAGGGTGGTCAGCACAAAATACAACGCAGTGCCGACGGCCGCCAGCAACAAGGTTTTATGCAGTAAGGTGTGCGTGCCCGACGTTTTCATCAGATATCCATGCGGTTAAACACAACGCGCGGCAGATGGCGGATGATCATCATGATCAGCGCCCATTTGCCCGGTGCGTAAACAGTGGGTTTGCCCGCCTGAATGCCTTTCACAATGCTGGCGGCCACCTCTTCAACACTGGCCAGTTTGGCACCTTGTTGCTTCAGATGTGCCGTCATCGGCGTGTCGGTGGGGCCGGGTTTAACCAGCACAGCCTTCACCGCACTGCCGGCAAGGGCAAGGCGATGTTGCAAGCCTTGCACATAACGGGTCACCAGGCCTTTGGCGGCGCCATAGACATAATTGGATTTGCGACCGCGGTCACCTGCCACCGAGCCGATTACTGCCAGTGTGCCACGCCCGGCGGTCAGCAGATGCGGTACAAAGGCCTCGGCAAACAGCACCGGCGACACGCCGTTAATCTGCAGCGCCTCGGCATTGCTGGCCAGATCCTGTTGGCACACAGCCTGGTCAGGCAGGGTGCCGTGAGCGATTAACACCAGATCCGGGCAGCCGTGTTGCACAATATTGTCAACCAAGGCCTTGATCGCCAGCGGATCTGTGAACTCTGTGCTCAGGCAGCTGATGTGTGCGGCAGGATTGCGTACCTGCAGATCCTGGGCAATCGATTGCAGTTTTTGTTGGTTGCGCGCCACCAGTACCAGTTGTCTGGCGCCTTGCTGCGCCCACAGGCGTGCACATTGTTCGGCGATACCCGACGTCGCACCGATGATGACAATGTGTTGAGGGATACCGGGGGCTGTTGCCATGATCAAGTCTCTGAAGTTACATACGGTTATTCAGCTGCCGAGCAGCCGGCGCGACATCGCCGAGCTGATACCCGGGTCACGGTATTGAATGAAGTCGGGCAGGTCGGGATAACCGGCGGCAAATAACGCCGCCGGCATACGCGCATCTTTGGCTGCGTACAATCGCCCGCCGCAATCGCGCACAATACTGTCCAGTGCATCCAGCAATGTGAGGGTTTTTGCACCTTTGTTGGGGAAATCCAGTGCCAGTGTTGCACCGGGCATGGCAAAACTCAGCAGGCCAGGCGCCGGACGGTCACCAAAAGTTTTTAACACGGCCAGAAACGAGCCAGCCCCCGCTTGGCGAATACGGTTGAGTAATGCAGCGATCGCGGGCTGTGCATCCGCCGTGGGCACCACACACTGGAACTGATAAAAACCTCGAGGCCCGTACATGCGGTTCCAGTTCTGCAGGGCATCCAGCGGATACGAAAACGGTTCAAAGTGCGCAGCGCCGGCACCCGCCTTGCGCGCTTGCAGACGATAATACAGCTCATTAAAGGGCCGCAGGCTCAAGCCATTGACCAGAGACAGCGGTGGGGTGATGGGCATATTCAACTGCTTGCGGCCTGGCGCTTTTGCACCCGTGGGCGCGGCATCTGCATGATTGGCGCGCAGAAAAATGCCCCGTGCCTGACTGCCCGACAGGCAATCAATCCAAGACACCGTATGTTCCCAATCGTGTTCGGATTGTTCTGCCAGCTCAAAAAACTCATCCAGCGAGTGGTAGGGTATAGTGTCGGTGGTCAACCACGGGCTGTTGACGGCACGCAATTGCAGTTCTGCGTCCAGTATCACACCGGTTAACCCCATGCCGCCAATACTGGCTTTCAGCATGTCGGCGCCGCCACCCGCGCGGTTACAGTCGAGCACGGTGCCATCGGTTCTGAGCAAGCGCAGCGCATGCACATGATCGCCGAACGAGCCCTGTTTGTGGTGGTTTTTGCCGTGTACATCGTTGGCAATTGCGCCGCCTGTGGTGATCAGTTGTGTGCCTGGCGTCACCGGCAGCATCCAGCCCCGCGGCATAAACGTGCGTTGTATATCGCGCAGCAAAACACCCGCTTCACAGCGCAAACGCCCATTCTGCTCATCAAAACTGATAAAGCGATTCAGTGAGCGGGTCTGCCAGAGATGCCCGCCCGGATTCAGGCAGACGTCACCGTAACTGCGGCCGTTTCCAAAACAAATGCCGGGGGTGGTGTCCCGCACCTGTGCAACAGCGGCACTGCGATCGGCCAGCACCTGAACCTGATGATCCTCATTGCTCAGCCGTCCCCACGACGACACCGCTACCATGGCCAACCTACTGTGCCGATTACCAGCACCAGCGCAAAACCAAGGCCGGCCAACAGACTGGCTCTGTCTTTGACTGCAAACACCAGCGGGTCATCGTGCATGTTGCCGCGGTTGGCCTGCATCCACATCCAGCTGATCCAGAACAGCATAAAGGGGATGGCGGCCCATACAAATGCCGGATACCTATACAGTTGCATCACGGCTTCCGTATTCAGATACAGTGCCAACACCAGCACCGCGATGTAACCGGAGATGATCCCCAGCGTTTGGATCATGGGAGCATCGGTGGTGTAGTAGCCGCGGCCATGTGCCTTGACAGCACCGGTCTGCACCGACATCTTCAGTTCCGCATAGCGCTTCACAAAAGCCAGTGACAGAAACAGGAACACAGATTCCGCCAGCAGCCAGAAGGTCACTGCAGTGCCTGCAGCCGCTGCACCGGCAATAATCCGCAGCGTGTAGAGCATGGCCAGCGCCATACAATCCACCAGTACCAAGCGTTTCAGTCCAAACGAGTAGGCGCAGGTCAGCACAAAATACAGCGCGAGCCACTGCATAAACGGCGTGCCAACCTGCATCGCCAGCACCACGCTGGCCAGCAGTAAAGCGGGCATCAGCATCACGCCTTGCCAGGCGGGCAACAAGCCCGAGGCAAACGGGCGCCGGCGTTTGCGCGGATGCAGGCGATCACTTTCCAGATCCAGCAGGTCGTTGGTGATGTACACCGCCGACGCGCAGAAACTGAAGGCAAAAAACGCCATGATCATCACCGGCAGCAGTGCCGGATTATCAAACTGATGGGCGGCCAGCAAGGGCACAAATAACAACAGATTCTTCAGCCATTGATGTGCGCGGATCATTTTTAGCCAGGTCATCAGGCTGGCTTTGGGCGCTGGAAATTCATGATCGACCTGACAGACCTGCCGCGCTTTGTCAGCCAGTCCCGGCGCACCGTTCACCACAATCGCGCGAGTGGCCTGTTGCCACACCGGCAGGTCTTTGTGGGAATTGCCCACATAGTCAAACCCGGTCGGATAAAAACGCTGTGACAGTGCATCGGCTTTGTTGGCGCCAGACAGATTGGTATGGCCATCGCTGGCCATCACCTCGTCGAATAAATTCAGGTGACTGGCGACAGCGTCTGCAATCTTCTGATCAGACGCTGTGCACAGGATCAGTGTGCGACCTTCCGATTTTTGCTTGCGTAACCAGGGTAGCAGTTGTTCATTGTAGGGCAGGGCACTGGCATCAAATTTCAGGCGGCTGGCCAGTTGCTCTTTTAACACCGCTTTGCCGCGCAGTAACCAGAGCGGGATCAGCAGGGTGCTTAGCGGATGATCGCGCAGCACCTTCAGCGCTGATTCATGGAGCATGTCCGTATGAATCAGCGTGCCATCCAGATCAACAACCAGCGGTGTGCGCACAGGCAAGGTCCTTGTCGCGTTAATGCTTGGTATGTGTATTGGATTGAACCTTCGCAACAGAAATCGCCGAATCCATCTGTTTTTCCAGACGTTTTTCCCAGAATGTAGCATTTTTGATGCCCAGGCTCTTGGGGTCAAACCCAATCGGGCCACCGGCCTTCAATTGTGCTTCGTAGTCACGCAGGCACAGTATTGCCGGCTTGGCCACAAAGAAAATGGCCAGAATGCCAAGGATATTAATCCATGCCATCAGGCCGACGCCGATATCGCCGATAGTCCAGATGTAACCCGCGCTGTTAACCATGCCATAAGCCACCATGGTCATCAGCACGACCTTGAGTGCCGACAGTGGAATGCGTGCTTTGAAGTAGCGGTTCAGGTAGGTGATGTTGGTTTCAGCGATGTAGTAGTAGGCAAGGATCGTGGTAAAGGCAAAGAAGAACAGAGCAACACCCACAAAGATCGGACCAAAACCGCCAAACACACTTTCCAATGCCAGTTGTGTAAACGCAGCGGAACTGATCACCGTGTCAGCCGCAACATTCTGAACCAGGAATTCGCCGACCGGCAATGTGCCCTGGATGTTGTATTGCTGCGTGATCAGAATCATGAACGCCGTTGCAGTACACACAAACAAGGTATCAACGTAAATCGAAAATGCCTGTACCAGACCCTGCTGTGCCGGGTGATCCACTTCAGCGGCTGCCGCTGCATGTGGTCCGGTACCCTGACCGGCCTCATTGGAATAAATGCCGCGGCGTACACCCCAGCCAATCGCTGCTCCGAAACCTGCCTGAGCCGTAAACGCGTCCCCGATGATCAGCGCCAGCATGGCAGGCACCTGGTCAAAGTTCAGGAACACCACAATCATCGACATGATGATGTAGCCGATCGCCATAAACGGCACCACCACCTGGGTAAAACTGGCAATGCGTTTGATGCCGCCAAAAATGATAAACGCCAGAATCATCAGGATCACCGCCAGCGCCACCAGCTTGTTGGTTCCAACGTCACCAAACTGGGTGGCCACGATGCTGCCTTCACCAAAAATCTGCGTCACGGCGTTGCCTACCGCGTTGGCTTGTACACCGGGCAGGAACATACCGCAGGCAACAATGGCCGATACTGCAAACAAAATAGCCAGCCAGCGCTGGCCAAGGCAGCGCTCAAAATAGTAAGCCGGGCCGCCGCGATACTGGCCATCCTCTTCGACTTTATAAAGTTGACCCAAGGTTGATTCTGCGTACGCGGTACTGGCGCCGAGGAAAGCCACCACCCACATCCAGAATACCGCGCCGGGTCCGCCGAATCCGATTGCAGCTGCAACACCAGCGATATTACCTACACCTACGCGCCCCGACAGAGAGACCGCCAGCGCCTGAAACGAGGAGATTCCTTCAGTCGATGCGTTTTTGGAAAATAGCAGCCGCCACATCTCGCGCACCAGCCGTACCTGGGCAAAACGGGTCTGTATGGAATAAAACAGGCCAGCTCCCAGACACAGGAAAACCAGTGCCGGACTCCAGATAATATTGTTAATGGTGGTGACGAAGGCTTCCATGAAGAGTTCCTGTGTTGTTATTGCTCGCGAGACCAGCGCGAACAATAACCGAGGGTGGCCATGCTTTCAACAAGGGGTTTGACGTGTCACACGGTCAGCGCCGAAATAGTTCAGGCGGTTTTTGCCACCACTGCCATGGTTAGTCGCGAAATGCACACCGTTTTCCCCTGCTCGGTCTCGATGCGGATTTCCCAGACCTGTGTGGTGCTGCCAATATGCAGCGCGCTGGCCGTGCCGATAACCCAGCCTTTGGAGACCGGGCGGATGTGGTTGGCATTGATATCCAGTCCCACAGCCACTTTGTTGTCCTGGTGCAGGCAATGATTGGCAGCAATACTGCCCAGTGTCTCGGCAAACAGCACGGAGGCGCCGCCATGCAGAATGCCGTAAGGCTGCACAGTGCGATGGTCAACGGGCATGCGCCCGCGCAGAAAATTCTCACCTACCTCGGTGTATTCAATGCCCAACGTGCTGGCGGCGGTATGGTTGGCGTGTTCGGTGATCAGTTGTAAATCAGGTTGACGTGTCCAGATTGACATAATGCGATGAGCTTTCTCAGTGGAAAAATCCAAAACTTACACGAAGTACTGACGAAGGCAAGAGTAGGTGTACAGTTTCTGCTGCGGCCGGTTAGACTTGCCAGGCGCTGTCACCTGTTTAAGTCCGGCTGACCCGGAAGGATAATTCGTTTGCCCCGTTCCATGCTGCATTTTGAACATGTTATTCCGGTTGACGCCAAGGCCATCAGTCGCGCTGACTTGTGGAAGGCGCTGGTGTTTCGTGCACAATACCCGGGCTTTTTCACGCCCGGCCTGGAGTGCACACTGCAACCCGGTGATGACAGAGGTTTTGTTAGAGTTATTCGCTTTGCCGATACACAGTTGCATGATCAGGTGACACTGTCACCGCACGATCAGATACATTCACTGATTGATGGTCGCCACCAACCGATGCATGCGGAATGCCTGATTGCCATCGAAGAGCCGCAGCCCGGGCAGTTTGCCGTGCGCTTCAGTTACCGGCGCGACTCCATCTCTGAGCATGGCGGTCTTAACGCCGACGAGTTTCTTAAATCAGCCTATCAACTGAATGATCGCGAAGCGATGACACGCATACTTGAGATGCTGGCCGAAGGCTGGTTGCATCCGCACAGTTAAACCTGCAGGAGAAATCAATTCATGTCTGCCCACCCCCTGCATCCGCTGGATGAGGCCATTGCCTTGACGCCCACCGCGCCCGGTCGCTACACCGGCAGCCCGCATCCGGCCTATGCCAATGCCGTCGGCCCGTTTGGCGGCGTCACCGCCGCACAGTTGTTGAATGCCGCACTAATGCATCCGCAGCGGCTCGGTGAGCCGGTCGCGCAGACCCTGCATTTTGCGGCGCCCATCAGTGATGAGGTGATGCAGATTGACGCCAATCCGGTGCGCACCAATCGCTCGACCCAGCATTGGTTGATTCAGGCCTTCCAGCAAGGTCAGCTGGTTGCCATGTGTACAGCCGTATTTGCCGTGCGCCGGGAAACCTGGTCGGCCACCGATGCGGTGTTCCCGGGCGAGCTGCCTGCGCCTGACACACTGGCGCGCCTGAACTGGAGTAAACAGCCGCGCTTTACCCACTGTTATGACCTGCGCTACATCAGCGGCATGGTGTCGCTGGATCAGGCCATGATCGACGGGCCACAGGAGCAGCCAGACGCGCAATCCCGCCTGTGGGTGCGAGACCTGCCGCCACGTACCCTGGACTTCCCATCTCTGGCGTCGCTATGTGATGTGTTTTTTCCGCGTGTGTTTATTCGTCGCCAGCGCTGGACGCCCATTGGGACAGTGACCATGACATCGTATTTCCATGTCGACAGTCAGATGCTCACACAAATCGGCAGTGATTACGTATTGGGTTGCGCGCGCGCGCAGGTCTACAAAAATGGCTATTTTGATCAGAGTGCCGAGTTATGGTCGGCTGACGGCACGTTATTGGCGACCACGCACCAGATGGTGTACTACAAAGACTGATGTGAGCATGCGGGTTTTGCAGGGACAATTTGCAGGAATAAGGAATAGCCGCTTGTTGAGTTTACTTGGACATGCTGTAAACAAACGCTGGCAGGATGTTAAGCGGAACAAAACTGACGTGATCCATTTTTTTGCCAAACACCTGTTCAATGTCTGACTTGTTACTTTTGAAATACTGATACTGTAGGTAGATGCCGCCGTCTTTCAGGCCATGGCGCATGGCATTGATCACCTGATATAGAAATGCGTGTTGGCTGTCGGGATCTTCAAAGTTCTTCAGGGGCAGGGAGGAGAGGATGACATCATAACGTTCAGCTTCAACCAGCAGTTGTGTCACACAACAATTATGCAGATTGATGTGTTTGTCGGTATTGGCGCTGATCAGTTGTTCAATCCAAGCGTTGTATTCAGTTTTGATTTCGCAGATGTCCAGTTGTGAATCCGGCGACATGCGACTGATCAGCTCACGCGTGAACGCCCCGCGGCCGCTGCCAATTTCGAGAATACGCAGTGGCCGCGAAAAATCGATCTTGCCCACCATATTGTTCACGAGGAAGCCGGAACTGCTGATGATCAGCCCGTCTTCGGTGATATTGCGTTTGAGATTGCGGTATATCCGGATCAGCATAATTGTATTTTTGGTGACTCCAGTTCACTGACGACCAAGGCAGGTTTTCTGCAGAGGGTGGATCATACCCTGAGTCTTGGCGGTTGCCTATGGGGACGGGGGGATGACCGGGGACGGAGGTCAAAGAGCTCCGGAGGTTATGGGGACGGAGGTCGAAGAGCTCCGTCCCCATTACCTCCATCTGTCCCCATCTGTCAGCGTAAGGGCCA
>JBFZEG010000212.1:0-3675 GCA_041306975.1 Gammaproteobacteria bacterium
ACCTGGCCCAGCTCGGGTGAAGGTATCAATCATGGCACCATGTTTTACAAGGCTGCCAAAGAAGGCATCGTTGTGCCGGAGCGCTCGATTCAGATTGGTATCCGCACCACTAATGACGACACCCTGGGCTACGAAATAGCATCCGCCATTGATGTGCATGAAAACAGCACCCATTCGATTGTTCAACGTATAAGGGATCGGGTTGGCGACTCACCCGCCTACATCACCTTTGATATTGACTGCCTCGACCCGGCGTTTGCGCCCGGTACCGGCACACCGGTACCCGGTGGTCTGTCGTCGTTTCAGGCACTGAGCATCATCCGCGGCCTCGTGGGCATCAACCTGATCGGTATGGATGTGGTGGAAGTTGCCCCGGCCTATGATCACGCAGAACTGACTGCGTTGGCTGGCGCACAGATCGGCATCGAGCTGTTGGCGCTTTATGCTGAATGCCGCGCCGCCAGGGCTTAACTGTTTTTTTTGAGTGTGGGGGACGGAGAGATCATTTTTTGATCTCTCCGTCCCCATGGGAGATACCCATGGAAGATAAGGAAAACTGATGACAGATTTAAATGCAAACACCGCTGGCCAATGGACGATTGAGGATGCCAACGAGCTTTACGCGCTGGAAACCTGGGGCGACGGCTTTTTCAGCATCAACAGCAAGGGGCATGTCAGTGTTCGACCCATCGAAGGCGCGGATATCAGCGTTGACCTGATGGACGTGATTGATGAAGCGCTGCAGGACGGTTCGACGCTGCCCCTGCTGGTGCGTTTTCAGGACATTATCAGCTCACGGGTCAAAAAGCTGAACCGCAAGTTCCGCGATGCCATTGAAGCGGCCGAGTATCAGGGCAGATACCGCAGTATTTTCCCCATCAAGGTCAACCAGCTGCAGGAAGTAGTGGTTGAAGTCATGGACGCCGGTAAAGAATTTGATATCGGACTGGAGTGCGGCTCCAAAGCCGAGCTGATGGCAGCGCTGCCGATGATTGGCACCGACACCTTGTTGCTATGTAATGGCGTGAAGGATCACGTCATGCTCACCATGATGCTTAATGGACAGCAGCTTGGGCAACAGGTTATCCCGATCATTGAAAAATATTCGGAGTTTGATCAGCTGATGATTCTGGCCGGACAGCGCCAGCAGATTCCGCGACTGGGCGTGCGCGTCAAATTAAATACACGTGGCGCCGGCCGCTGGTTTGAGTCAGGCGGTTCACGATCAAAATTTGGTCTGACAATTCCGGAGCTGGTGCGTCTGGTCAGCGAATTGGAGAAAAAACAGATGCAAGGCTCTCTTGAGCTTCTGCACTTCCATCTGGGCAGCCAGATCTCCGATATTCAGGTGCTGCGCGCCGCGGTCAAGGAAATCACCCAGGTTTATGCCGAACTGATCATTCGCGGAGTGCCCGTCAAATTTCTGGATGTGGGCGGCGGATTGGGGGTTAACTACGGCGGCGACTACGACAACCCGGAGTCCTCGATCAACTATGGTTTACGTGAGTATGCCAACGTTGTGGTGTACGCAGTGCAGGAAATCTGTAACGAGCGCGGTGTGCCCTGCCCCACACTGTTGTCGGAGAGCGGCCGCGCGCTGACAGCCCACCACTCCATGTTGGTGGTGCCGGTGCTGGGAGTCCACCGCCCGGACAGCCCGCCGGTTAACGACCTGCCTCCCGACTCGCCGTCGGTGGTGATGCGCATGGAAACCTCCTTTGAGGAAGCCTGTGCCACACAGGTCACCGGCATTTTGCTGGAGTGTTACCACGATGCCCAAGAGGCGCGCCAGGAAGCTGAGCAAATGGCCAGACTGGGATATCTGACCCTCGATCAAATGGCACATACCGAGAGCATGTACTGGAGTACCTGCCGCGAAGTGCTGCGCAAACTGACCGCCGCGGAACTGACGCCTCCACCCAATGAACAACTGGAGCTGGAAGAACAGCTCACTGATTTGTATTTGTGTGACTTCTCGGTGTTCCATTCCATTATTGACCACTGGGCCATTGAACAGGTATTCCCGGTATTGCCCCTGCACAAACATGATCAGCGCCCCGAGCGCCGCGCCCAGGTCGTTGACCTGACTTGTGACTCCGATGGCAAGATCGATCAATACGTGGTCGGCAGCGGCAATACCAGCTGGCTGCCTCTGCACACTCACCATCACGGAGAGCCTTATTACATCGGCATTTTTCTGGTGGGCGCCTATCAGGAAATTCTGGGGGATGCGCACAATCTGCTGGGCCGTGTTGACGAAGTTCATGTGTATGCACGTGAAGACGAAACCGGCAACTTCTGGATTGAAGAGACCCTCAAAGGCATCAGCATCAAAGAAATGTTAAATCAGGTGCAATATTTCCCCAACGACCTGGACCGGCGGATGACCGAACTGGTGCGTAAACAAATCAACGCTGGTGTCATCAAACCGGCAGAAGGCTCGCGCATTCTGAATAACTACACCAAGCGGCTGGAAGAGAGCACCTACTGCACCACAGAGGTTGTGCAGTAGACCACATGGATCAACGCAACTGTTTAAACCACAACAAGAGGAAATGAGATATGTTCAGTCACATCATGCTCGGCGCCAATGACATTGAAAAGTCCAAGGCATTTTATGATGCGGTGCTTGGCGCACTGGGTTGCCCACCCGGTTTTATCGACGATAAGGGCCGCTGCTTTTATCGCACCAAAACCGGCATTTTTGCACTCAGCAAACCCCTTGATGGTGAACCGGCGTGCAACGGCAATGGCAGTACCATCGGTTTTAGTGCCGACACCCCGGAAGCCGCTGACGCCTGGCATGCGGCCGGCATTGCCAACGGGGGTATCACTTGTGAAGATCCTCCCGGTGTTCGCGCCGGCGCGCACGGCAAATTGTATCTGGCCTACCTGCGCGACCCGTCAGGCAACAAAATTTGTGCCTTGCACCGGATGCCATGAAAAAAGAATGCCCTGATACATCACCGAAGTGATCGTTTGCGCATGCGCGGCGCAGGCTGTTAACACCATCAGCTCCGGCGAGCGAATCTGGTGCAGCCTGCGTGAACATATGCAGTTGCTGATTGGTATCGCGCCTGCGCAGGTCAAAAAGTTGCTGCAGACACCATGGCATCGCTGTGCGTTATTGCGCTAACTGTTAGCGATCTGCGCCTATACTCCGTCACCAGATCATGAACAATCTTTAGATATATTAATAATATAGAGAATGGCTTGAATTTTGCTATTCGTTAAACCGGTGGTTTAACTGTAAAAGGAACTCATAACAATGCTTGCAATCAAAGGCCTGTCCAAAACTTATAAAAACGGCGTACGCGCCCTCAACAACATCACTCTGGACATTCCCACCGGTATGTTCGGACTGCTGGGACCCAATGGCGCCGGCAAATCATCATTGATGCGCACGCTGGCCAGTTTGCAGGAAGCCGACAGTGGCTCGGCCTTTCTGGACGACATCAATATCCTTGAAGACAAAGACAGTCTGCGCAAAGTCCTCGGATATCTGCCACAGGATTTTGGCAGTTATCCCAAAATGACACCGCTGGATATGCTGGACCATTTTGCCATTCTCAAAGGTGTCAGCAATCGTTCTGAACGCCGCGAGATGGTAGACAGCCTGCTGCACAAAACCAATTTGTACGATGTGCGCAAAAAAGCCATCGATACTTTTTCGGG
>JBFZEG010000083.1:0-4589 GCA_041306975.1 Gammaproteobacteria bacterium
AACGATTGACCCATTGCTGGCGGGTATCACCCAGGAAGCCGCCCGCCTGATTGACCCTACCTACGAAGTGTATGCGACTGCCAATTGGTACTTCATGGCGGCGAGCACCTTTGTGATCACCATCGTCGGGGCGCTGGTGACCACCTACATTGTTGAACCCAAACTCGGCGCCTACGATGATTCTCAGGCGGATCCTTCGGTGTTGGACGCCCGCACCATGGAAACCATCACGCCGCTGGAACACAAAGCATTGTTGCAGGCGGGCCTGGCAGCGCTCGGGGTTTTTGCGTTGATGGCACTGCTGGCACTGCCGGAAGGCGCACCTCTCAGAGACCCTGTCAGTGGTAATTCCGGGCCATTTTTCCGCAGTATTGTTGCCTTTATCCTGGTGTTCTTTTTGGTGACCGGCGTGGCTTACGGGCGCGTCATCGGTACTATGCGCAATGATCGTGATGTGATTGATGCCATGGCCTCAGCGATATCAACCTTGGGTCTGTATATCGTGCTAGTGTTTTTTGCTGCGCAGTTTGTGGCGTTTTTCGGGTGGAGCAATCTTGGCATTATTACCGCCGTCACCGGCTCGGATTTCCTGATTAACGCTCAGTTGACCGGCCCGATCGTGTTTGTGTTTTTTATTGCCATGTGTGCCATTGTGAATCTCATGTTGGGTTCGGCGTCTGCGCAGTGGGCGGTGACTGCACCGGTTTTTGTGCCCATGCTGATGCTGATTGGTTACTCACCGGAGTTGATTCAGGCGGCCTATCGTATCGGTGATTCCGTGACCAATATCATCACACCGATGATGAGTTATTTCGGGTTAATACTGGCGTGGGCGGCCCGCTATAACCGACAGATTGGCATAGGCACACTGATTGCCATCATGCTGCCGTATACAATTTTCTTTTTTATTTTCTGGGTTACGTTGTTTTATGTGTGGGTGTTTGCATTGGGGTTGCCGGTCGGGCCCGGTACGGGCACTTTTTACCCCGGCTGACCAGGGATTTAAGTATTTTGTTTTCCAGGACACGCTGACTTTTCAATTAAAGGCGCAGCCATGAAGCACATTTACACACATGACAATATCCTGGTGCTGCACTCGGTGAAAAACTTGCTGGCGTTAAACAGCATCGAGTCATTTGTGAAAAATGAACACACCATACCGGTAGGAGCACGGCACGGCATCAGCAATATTTTTCACGAGTTGTGGATTGTGAACGACCAGGATTATCAGAAGGCTGTCAGCATCATTGATGCCGAGATTGAAAATCCGCCGCAAAAGGAGCCTTGGTTATGCGCTCAGTGTAACGAAGAAAATGACGGAAGTTTTGAAATCTGTTGGCAATGTCAATCAGAGCAGACACCATAACGCAAACAGCACTCCACACTGCATCTTTCCAAAAATAATTCAAATAAAGGACAGCCATAATGATGTCATCAAAAAAATTACAGATTATCTATGCTGTCTGCACGGTCGCCGGGGTTGTTCTGACTTGGTACTTCAATATTCAATTTTCCATTGAGCATGGTGGGTTTTCGTTGGCCACCTACATTAACGAAAACTATGTCAACAACGCGTCGGCCTCAATCACCAATGATCTGTTGGTTGTAGTTGCTGTTTTTCTGGTCTGGTCGTTTGTGGAGGCGCGGCGCCTGCAGATGTCTTATTGGTGGCTTTACCTGATACTGACATTTGTTGTGGCCATCGCATTTACACTGCCATTGTTTCTGCTAAATCGTGAGCGGCGGCTCGAAGAAATTACCCGCGCGGCAAAGTCGGGCTGAGAACATCTTCAGGGAAGGCGCGAAATGGACAATATGCAACTGTTGATCGACCTGCACATTGAAGGAGCGCGTCAGGGTCCAGGCAGCCGGCAGGCCACAGAAAAGGCCATGGATTTTGCAGTTGCAGATCGCTCAATACCGTTAGAAATTGCGGATATCGGGTGCGGCACCGGGGCCTCTGCAATATTGTTGGCGCAACTGCTCAATGCCAATATAACAGCCGTCGATTTTCTCCCGCAGTTCCTGGACGTACTCAGAACCAAAGCCAATCAGCTCGGTGTCAACGACAGAATCACAACGCTCGCATGCTCAATGGAAAGACTGCCCTTTGCAGATGAACAATTTGATGTCATCTGGTCAGAGGGTGGAATCTACAATATGGGTTTTGAGAACGGCATTCAACAATGGAAACGCCTGCTGAAAACTCGAGGTGTGCTGGTGGCGTCCGAGATTACATGGATTACTGCGAAGCGGCCTGCAGAAATCCAGGCTTATTGGGATGCGCAGTATCCGGAGATCGGAACGGCATCATCTAAAATGAAGGTGCTGGAAGATCATGGTTACACGCCGTTGGCCTACTTTGCTCTCGGAGACGAGTGTTGGCTGGAAAACTACTACCAGCCTCTGCAAGGTCGATTTCAGCAGTTTCTGGCGAGACATCATCACAGCAGTGAGGCTATTAATCTGGTGGCAGCCGAGGAAGAGGAGATCAGCCTCTTCAGGCAATTCCGGCAGTATTTCAGCTACGGTGTCTACATTGCCCGCAAAAATTCTTGATGGTCGGGTCATGTGGTAACTTTTTGTCATACTGCAGTCATGAAATTTTATTTAATATCCGCAGCTGTTTGCATTGTTTAAAACGCCACATTCTAGGGTTGCATATAGTTATGAGTCAGCGTTACTCGGGATTACCGCGGTTCACGGTCGTGTTAGGCTTGTCACTGATGATGTTGGCAGGCTGCGTCCCCACCGCTACCACCGCTAATGACGTGGATAGTCAGGCAGTCGCTCCCAATCTTGAGTGGCTGGCGTTTCGTGTGCGAAGTGACGCCAATGTAGCCTTAAATGCCGATGCCGGCTGGGCGGCGCCGGAGAATTCAGCGGCAGATATTCAGTTTGATCAACCGTTCCGCTTCAGAATTCAGGTCAGGGCTACAATGGCGCCCCCGGAAGGCCATCTGCTGAGTCTTCAGTACCGCTGGAACGGTGAGACATGGCTCCCGTTAGGTTTTTCCAAGTTCCCCTATCCAGACTTTGCCACACCGGTTGCGTCTGTGATCTCAACCGAGGCGTACACACAGGGTGAGGAAACTGAACGGCTGTTGGGTGCCGCTGATCTGGCATGGGATCATGGTGCCGGTCTAAATGGAGTAGATTCAACCCCGGTATGGCGAACCACAAATGACGCGTTGGAGTGGGAATGGCCATTGGTTATCAGGCGATTTTCAGATGGGCCAACCTTCGCCGAAAACGGCGATGTTTTTGAGTTAAGAGTGGTCGACGGGCAGGGCCGCGCACTGGCAGGTCAGCAAAGCGCCGTGTTGCGTCTGACCGCTGCAACCGGACATTTAGGCGGTACGTTTATCGAAACGCCAGCGCGCATTGGCCCCTATCAGTCAGAGGCGGGTCACCTGTACTTTTTTATAGAGCCATCGGAAACTGACAACTGGTTTATGGCGGTCAGATCGACTGATGCCGGGCAGTCTTGGAGTGAAGTAGATGGCAACAATCGTCCGACCACGGGCGACCTTGAAGGTGTAGCCTCTGCCAGAAGCGGTTCGGTCATTCACCTGATTCATCAGATCAGTCGTGAAGTTTTCTACCATGCGTTTCAGATGGATGATGCTGGATCTTCTGAAGGTGAGTGGTTGGTAACCGATGAGAGTATTGCGACACCAGAAGAGCCGCCTACTCAAATTGCGGACCTCGTGGCCCGCGGTGACGGTAGTCTGGTAACGCTGTACGGCGGTGCACATCGCTTGTTTATGCAGAGTCGCTCTGCTCAAGGTGTGTGGGGTGAGCCGCTGGAGATTGACAGCGATGTACCACCCGAATTGTCAGGGCCGGTGATGGCTGTTGCTGCGGATGACACCATCACCATGGCGTACACGGGGCGTGATGGCAGCGGGTTTGTGCGTCATCTTCGCGTCGATGGCACGTTGTCGGCACGGCAACTGTTCTCTGCCAATCTGGGGATAACCGATGATGAGAACGGCGCCATTGCGCCCTTGGTGGTGCTTCCCGAAACTGGTGAAACCGTGCTGATTTATCGTGAACACACGGGCATTTTGTTTGAACGACGCTTTTCCCGCGACGGTCAGTTGTCGGCGCCGGTGCAGGTGGCACAGATGCCGGTGATTACTAACGCCGTAGACTCAGAGCAAGTGGGTGCCGATCTGATCCTGCATGGCTCAGCTTTGCATTTGTTGTTCATCGATGCGCAGTCGCGCTCCATTTTTTATACCCACTCCAGTCAAGCCGGCAACTGGTCTGCACCACAAGCGGTGGTTGAGGGTATTCAGGGAGCTTGGGTACGTGGTTCTGTGCACCGCGACGCAGCGGGCAATCCGGTGTACGGTTTTGTATATGATGCCGGTTCAACGGGCGGTTCAGGATTTAATCGTTACTTTGCATTGAGGATTGATGTTATGCGCAGTCTCGTGGACTGGTGAATCACTTCATCCGGGCCTTCCATTACACTTTCCTCAGCCACAGTCCACCGTCAATCAGACTGCCGCCGCCAGCGATGCCCATCCACAATGAGTTGTAATGCTCGATGTTGAAAAACCCGAACAGGATTGCGACAG
>JBFZEG010000001.1:0-6569 GCA_041306975.1 Gammaproteobacteria bacterium
AGGTGACCAGCTCACGAATATTAGTGCGTTGACGTTGACCGCCAGTCACCAGCACGGAATTTGTGCGCTCATCAGCACTGATCTGCAGGCGCGCACTTACCGGTTCTTCTTCGGTCGGCGCACGTTCTTCCTGCAGATCCTGCAGCAGTGTCACCATATCGCGCGCGCTGGCAAACTGCAGACGGATGATGTCGGTTTCAGGAATGGAGCTCTGATCAATACGCTGCAGAATTTGACGAATGCGTTCCACATTTGCCACGGTATCCACCAGCACAATCATGTTACCGGCCGGGTAGGCCGACATCTGCCCGGTGCTTTGTGATACCAGCGGACGCAGCACCGGCAACACCTGCGATACCGAGACATTCTCCAGCTGGAACGCTTCCGTCACGTACTGGCTGCTGTCGCCGGCATTGAAATTGGCAAAGGGCAGCGGTGCAGCGCGGGCATCCTGTGTTGGCAGAATGCTGACCATGTTGTTACCGGTTTCTACGGCAGTGAATCCGTTAACATCCAAGGCCCGCAGAAAAATCTGGTAATAACCGTCGGCATCAACCGCCTCATTGCTCATCACCGTCATCTGACCACGCACGCGCGGGTCAATGATCATGGTTTTGCCGGTTACGTCCTGCACGGCGCGGATCACTTCGAGAATGTCGCTGTCGCGAAAATTGGGCGTCCAGGTCACTTCCTGAGCAAATGCATCAGCGGCCACGAACACCATGAGTGTCACGGCGATCACCCGGCTCACCCGTTTGCTGAGGGTGCCAACGGTTGTACTGAAGGTTCTGAAGAAGGTCGTGCTGAAAGTCATTCGCTGTCCTTTCTGTCAGCCGGTTCGGACTGATTCTGCTCAAGGTCAATGTGCGTATGACAATGGTATGACTCTCATATGACAGTGATGTGACCGCCATATTACAGATCGGTGACAGCCGCTGGCGCGGCCGCGGCTGCTACCAATGCGCTCTGTCGAGTTGCACGCTCAACGGCTGTTCATCCCTGAGCACCTGCAAGGCCACTGTCTGTGAGTCGGAAATCTGTTGAATCAACTGCGGCAGCTGCGCCGGATCACGCAGCGCTGTGCCGTTGACGCCGGTAATCAGATCCCCTTGTTGCAATCCCGCTGCGCTAAGGAAGTCCTGTCGGCTGCCATGACGAATCTGCAGACCGCGCAACTCGCCTGCCTGCGGGCTGTCTGCAGGCTCAAACACCGGCAAAATACGCACCAGATCAGAAAACACCTGCCCGGCAAATTGTCCCTGAACGGAAGGCTGTGAACTGCCGGAAGCCGGCAGATTTTCTGGCAAAGCTGTCATTGACTGAGCGGTAGTGATTGCGCTTGCAGATGGTGCTTCATCCATACGCAGGGTTTCTGTACGACCATTATTGTCGAGCAACACATAACGCTCATACACCGCCTGCAACACAACGTTGCCGGGCATCTCTGCAATGCTGTCGCCCGGTTTGTATCCCTGCTGCGCGTCGCCGCTGCCGATGATGGCTCTGGACTGCGACACATCACTGCTGAGCACCACGCCTTGCAGTGTCAGCGACAGCCGGGTTTGTTCGGCGGTCATCTCAACATCAGAATCCGCCACCACAACAGCACGCTGTCCTTGCGCCTGCAGCACAAAAACCGACTGCAATCGCTGCAGATCAATAGTGTCGACTAATTTCGCGGAGGCAACAGAGAGGTTGTTACCAACCCGCGTTTCTGTCGCAGTCACATTCCCGTCATTGGCCAGAAGATGCCAGACCAGACCGGCAACATAGGTTGCAGACCACGCCAGAACACCTGCTGTTGCCAGCAGGCTGGTGATCTTTACCACGGCCATCGGTCTGATATTCAGAACTTCCATTGCAGGTCTACACGCACTCGGGTGCCACTGTCGACTTCAATGATCTTCACATCACCCTGCTCAAACTCTCTGTCTTCATCCAGCAGATTCTGCGTACGCAGACGCACGGTGATGCGTTCAGTTGGGAAGTAAGAATACGTCAGATCCAGCGAATGGAACGGGCTTTCAAATGCATCCGGAGATGGCAAACGTCCGCCGTAGAAAATGCGATCGCCAAATACGTTATACAACAGCGACGCTGAGTGTTTGCCATTATCAGAGTCAAAACCCAATTGAGTGTTCACAACGTACTCAGAGTGACCCGTCAGACGACGCTTCAGACTGGTTTGTGACGCAGCCGTGTCGAAGCTGATTTCTGAGTCACTCAACACCACGTTGCCGCTCACGAAAAATCCGCGACCGATGTTTCTCAGTCCTTCAAACTCGATGCCGTAGATTTCGCCAGCCAACGCATTATCAAAACTCAGCAATCGTCCATCTTGTGGACCGGGACGCTGCACCCGTTCGATCGGGTTACTGATGTCCTTCATAAACAAAGACACCGTCAGGTTGTCGCCGTTGTCAAAAAACAGCTCCGTACGAAGATCAATGTGATCAATCTCGGAAAACTTCAGATTCGGGTTACCCTGCACACGGTCATTGAGTTCCGGATCAATAAACTGCACGTCCGCAAACTCACGCAGATCAGGGCGCACCACGGTCCTTCCGTAACCCAGTCTGATCTGAAAGTTGTCGGTGCCAAACAGACCATCGCGCATGTAGGTCAACGCCGCAGCCGGGTAAAAATCGTCTTCACGCAGAGCATAGTTTTGGTCAGGCTGATTCATCTGCGCAATAACGGAGTTCAGTGTATTGCCACTGAAGTCCAGCAGGTCAAGCGGTAATACGCCTCTGGAAAAATCTTCCCAGCGCAAACCCGCCGTGGCACGCCAGTTGTCCATAAAAAATGCATCAACAGAGCCGAAGGCTGCTGATTTGGTTTCGCCGGCAATGTAACTCTCAGTGCCGAAGTTTGAACCCATGTTCACAAAAAAGCCGTTGTTCAGGTTTTGCAGATTCTGGTCGCTAAACACCGCTGAAGGCAGCCCGTCACGAGAAAACGCGCCCATCACGATATTGGCCGTATAGCCGTAGTATTCGCGCGCCTTGCGGCTGCGGTTGTAGCCACCACTGACGGTGCCGTTGGTGAAACCCAGATCAAACTGTGCATCCACCTGGTAACCCATGCTCTCAACGGTATCTTCGAGATCCAGGAAGGAGAACTGTGCGGAAGACCCGGTGTTGACCTGCGTCAGCAGCACAGCATTGGTCGCCGGATTCAGCAGATTGGTGCCCTGAACCGATGTCGCGTTTGGAACGTTGGTGCTGGCTCTGGCATCAGAATAAAACCAGTTAACATCAACGCTGGTAATTGAATCCAGAAAGGCAGGCATATTGATGCGGTCGAGATCATAGGCTTCAAAAGTGTGCTCACCGGTCAACTGATGAACTTCCAGCTCGCGCTTTTCAAGGCGTGTTTCGTTAGAGCGACGCTGACGTCCGCCTGACTGTTGGAAGTCCGGGTTAAAACTTAATACCAGTGCTGACAGATCTTCGTCGTCCTGAAGCACATAGCTGTTTGTGCCTACGGTATGTCTGCCCTGCCAGGTCGCGCTGAGGTTTACCGCTGCGGTTGTGTTTTCGTTGGTAAACGTACGACGGATATCACTGAAAGATTCTTCAGGATTTGAAAACGTGCGTTCAAATTGATCCGCATTGCGAGATGACTCGCCCATGCTGATGCTGGCAAGTGCGCCCACAGACAGATCATCAGAAAGATCCCAGGCATTGCCCAGTGTGGTGGAAAAATTTGTATCCGGTTTTAATGATCGCTCGGCTTCGATGCCGATATCCCGATTCAGAGCACGCATCAGATCACGATTGATGCGGATACCTGTGGCCGCCTGAGCGGCCGTCGGAGTACCCACTCCGGGGAACTCAAAGCGTGTAATACTGGCTGGGCTGATATCACCCTGATACTTATTGATAGCGTCAGCAATTGAGGATGGCAAGCCGCCCTGGTCCCCCAGATTGCGCAGCCCCTTGCCTGAGCTCTCAGAGTCCCAGCCAGTACCTACTGACACATCAAACACCAGGTCATCAGGGGTGCCACGGGTACGGATATCGACATTTCCGCCACCAAACGCAGCAGGCTGATCCGCTGAATAGGCTTTGTGAATTTTGACAGACTCAAGGATTGACGCAGGGATGTAATCCAGCGGGATCACGTTTCTGCTCAGTTCTGGCGATGGAATTTCAGCACCGTTCAGGGTGGCGCTTGAGTAACGCTCACCCAGACCCCGCACATAAATGTACTTTCCTTCGACCAGTGTCAGACCAGTGACGCGACGCAAGGCCATCGCGACATCTGAATCGCCGGCGCGGGAGATCTGCTCGATTCCCACAATTTCGGCGGCAAATGGCTGCTCCACTCGCTCCATCACAATAGACCGCGCAGCATCGCGCAAGCGCCCCATCACCACTATTTCATCAATCTGTGGCGGAGCAACCTGCACTGCGGCGGCATCCTGCGCCTGCACCATCGAAGGCAATACTGTTGGGCCGGCCACAATCAGAGCGACTGCCAATGCCAATTTACGCTTCTGCCAATTCAAAGTTTTTTTCATGATATCAATCCGTTTCCGTCAATTTGCTCAAGGCAGTGCGGGGATAAGACCGTATGCCTTATCCCCGCTTGGTTACCTGATCTCAACACTCACCGGGGCGGGTATTACAGACCAGTGGTCCATCCGGATACCCAGTCTTGTCCAGTCTTGACGGCGCCGATAAAGTCAACAGCCTCGAAGAACGAGCTGCTGCCGGCTGAGCCAAGCGCAGGAACAGCAGCTGCCGAGAAGGTATTGCGCAGACGTGTCACATCGAATACCGGGACGGTAATCGCTGCACCTGCAGCCGTGGTCATGCTCGGGGCAGTCACGTAGGCTCTTGCATTTGTCGGGCTCAGGCCAGTGATCACGGTTGCTGGCAGGTTGGCAGTTGCGTCAACTACCGCGTTGCCACTATTCACCCACCAGTCGCGAAGATTCAGACCTGCACTCGATGCGATTTTTATCGCTTCTGTACACGCCACCACATTGCCCGACGCAACAGAGAAGCCAGACTGAATACCGGCAACGGTTTGTGTGTGTTCAACTTCGAAACACTCTTGACTCGCCATGCCAGTGGCATTGGAGGTGATGATGGAGTTGTACAGTTCGAAGTAAGAACCTTCGCGGAACAGTGGGCCTTCAGCATCGCCCTTAGAACTGGGCGCGGTCCCTGCATTGGTTTTCACATTAGACGTGATACAGGTCATGTTCGACACGCGACCCTTGGTGAACGGTGCAATGTTGTCCGGCAGGGTGTCACCGGTGTTGTCAGCTTCGATACAGCGGTTAGAGCCAGAGGTCTGGATAATCAGCGCAAACTGTATGTCGCCCACCCAGCCTTCGGAGAAGTCGATTGAGTCATCACCAACGTTAACGTTAACGGAGTACTTCAGATCAACCGCACCACCAAACATTTCGATGCCGTCGTCCAGTGTGGTGTAAGTCTGCACGTATTCAAGCGTTGTGCCTGAACCAACACCATTGAGTGTCAGCGCGTTCAGTTCGTTGCCATCAACCACTTCATAACCGGCATGACGGATCTGCACATAACGCAGGATGCCCGAGTTTTCAGCACTGTTGTTACCGCCGTAGCTGGCCGGACGGCCTTCTGCGGTCACGTGGCAGTTGTGGACGTTATTGGATGTTGCAGCACGATCCGCGTCGGTGCACTTGTTGGTCAAGCCGTTACCATTGATCTGCACGCCGCCCCACAGGCCGCGGTCTGACAAGGTTGCCTGGCCATCACGCAGATCTTTTACCGCGCTGAATATGATCGGTGCCTGACGGGTGCCGTCAGCAACAATGCGCGAACCACGCGCCACGCGCAGATAGTCTTCCGGGTTCTGGAAAGCGATGCGTGAACCTGCACCGATGGTCAAACTGGGGCCTTCGCCATCCTGAGGAATACGCACACCCTGAGCGGCAGAGTTGGCATTCACGTCACGACCCACAAACAGGCTGTCCTGGAAAATGTGCAGACCGTTGTTTGGCAGTGCGTTAATGACCAGATCCGTGGTCAGTGGGCGGCTGTCGCTCACAAAGGTATTGGAGTATGTGCAATTGTTCCCGGCAAACGCGCCTTGAACTGATTGACCTGAAACCGTGTAGCTGGCACAGGGGTTCACCACGGCGACCGGACCCGGGGGGTTGGTTACCGTGGAGTTATTGGAGTTGGCCACGGACGTTGTTGGCGCCAGTGTGACTCCACCACCATCACAGGCGGTAACGGCTGCGGCGAGCAAGCTAACACTGCACAGGGTTTTGATGTTCATCTTTACATTTACTCCTTGTCTGGATTTTTATTCACAGTCGATTCAAGTTGTCGGATCGGTTAAAGTGCCGATTCAGACCAAAACGTGGATTTGCCGATGCTGCAGGGCGCAATCGCGACGCGGTGTTCTATTGTTGCCCGTTGTGCGTGACAGATTGGTGACGCGCGAGAAGCTTCAAAAACCATTGGCATCACGGGATAAAGCTCCGTAATTTCATTTAGTTAGGATTGTTTTTTAATAACTTTTGAGATCTCTTTTACCTATTTTTATGACAATCCTGTCATGTACAA
>JBFZEG010000013.1:0-34654 GCA_041306975.1 Gammaproteobacteria bacterium
ACAAAACAAGCTGGATGATCTGGATCTCACACAGGATAGTCGCGGTGATCGATTGGAGATTACGTCCGAGACGGGTGACAGTGATTGGGGTTCCGTCAATTGGTTTGGTTCCACTTATGCCTATATTGACGTCAATATTGCCATCCCGGCAGGGCTGGTGATTGATATTGATGACGGTAGCGGAGATATCACTTTGAGGGATGTCTCGGGTGATTTCAGCATCGAAGATGGTTCTGGTGGCATTGAGATCACGCGTGTCACTGGCAATCTGCGTATCAATGATGGTTCGGGTGATATTCGTATCGAAACGGTTGGTGGCAATGTGACCATTGATGAAGACGGCTCGGGTGACATCAGGGTACGCAATGTCGCTGGCAGTTTTGAAACCGGTGATAGCGGATCAGGTGATGTGGATTACAGTGATGTCCGCGGTCGGTTAGACGGGAGCTAGGTCGGGTTTTTTTCTGCGCGGTTAATCTGGTACTCTGCCAATCAATAACAAGAACCCGATTAACCCGCGCACAGAGCACGCGCAACCCGGTGGATTACGCATGGACTTGATCACACAATGGTTACAAGCGCTGGCAGGTTTTTTGTGGGGGCTGCCGCTGATCTTTTTGCTGGTGGGCGGCGGCCTTTATTTCGCAATCATCAGTCGTTTTCAGCCCTACCGCTATTTTGGGCA
The DNA here is from genome assembly GCA_041306975.1 of Gammaproteobacteria bacterium. Classification (GTDB taxonomy): domain Bacteria; phylum Pseudomonadota; class Gammaproteobacteria; order Pseudomonadales; family Pseudohongiellaceae; genus Pseudohongiella. The sequence continues at coordinate 686 of JBFZEG010000013.1, forward strand.
TGCCATCGCCATTTTGGCCGGGCGCTACGACAAAAAAGACGATCCCGGTGATCTCAGCCATCTGCAGGCCTTAACTTCCGCGCTGTCGGGCACCTTGGGTATGGGCAATATAGCCGGTGTGGCTCTGGCCATTGGCTTGGGCGGGCCGGGCGCCGTGTTCTGGATGTGGGTGACCGCTGTGGTCGGGGTGGCGACCAAATTTTTCACCTGCACGCTGTCAGTGATGTATCGCGGTAAAGACAGTCGTGGTGATATTCAGGGCGGCCCGATGTATATCATTCGCGAGGGTCTTGGCCCGCGCTGGCACTGGCTGGCCACCATGTTTGCCGCCGCAGCACTTATCGGTACCTTGCCGGTTGTGCAGGTCAACCAGCTCACGCAAGTCATGCGCGATGTGGTGTTTGTGCCGGCAGGTCTCGCTAATCCGGACGCCCCCTTTGTGTTCAATTTTCTGTTTGGACTGTTTGCCGCCGCGCTGGTGGCCTCCGTCATTTTTGGTGGTGTCAAACGTCTGGGTTACGTCACCGCCCGCTTGGTGCCGTTTATGGTGGGTCTGTATCTGCTGATGACCTGTTTTGTGCTGATCCAGCACCTGCCAGAGTTGCCATCACATTTGATGTTTATCGTGAGTGACGCATTCAGCGGTCAGGCGGTTGCCGGTGGATTGGCCGGTGTGATGACCATTGGCGTGATGCGCGGCGCATTTTCCAATGAGGCGGGCATCGGTTCTGAAGTCATGGCGCATGGCGCCGCCAAAACCACGGAACCCGTGCGCGAAGGCTTGGTGGCCATGATGGGGCCGGTGATAGATACGCTGGTTGTGTGTACCTGCACCGCGCTGGTGATTCTGGTGACCGGCGTCTGGCAAACCGATGGTCTCGACGGTGTCAGCATGACGGCAATGGCGTTTTCGCAAGTGTTTCCGGGCAATCTGGGCGGTTGGTTAATTGCCTTTGTGGTGCTGATTTTTGCCTCCAGTACCATGTTTACCTTCTGGTACTACGGTGCCAAAAGCCTGGGATTTCTGATCGGCGCAGAGCGGCAGGATAACTACAAATACTATTACACGGGGCTGGTAGTGGTTGGCGCCATTATTCCGCTGGAAGCCGTGTTTGCGATAATTGACTCTGGGTTTGCGTTAATGGCGATCCCCACCATGACAGCCACTTTGTTGTTATCCGGCAAGGTGACCGCCGCGGCGAGTGATTATTTCAAGCGTCAGGTGTAGATTTATATAATCAGGTCTTATGCAAGCGGTTTGCAGGGGAGATTGACCAAACGTGAATGTAGAATTTACCCCAGATCAATTGGCCATCCGCGACGCGGTGCAAAAACTCTGCCAGCCCTTTGATGACAAATACTGGTATGACCGCGATCACGACGGTCGTTTTCCACATGAGTTCACCCGCGCCATGGCGGACGGTGGCTGGTTGGGTATCGCCATGCCAACTGAATATGGTGGCTCTGATCTGGGCATCGTTGAGGCGTCCATCCTCATGCAAACCATCGCCGAATCTGGTGGTGCGTTTGCGGCTTGTTCCTCCATTCACCTGAATATTTTTGGGCCGCATCCGATTGTTAAACACGGCACGCCGGAGCAGAAAGAACGCATGTTACGGCCGCTGATTGCCGGCAAGGATATCGCCTGTTTTGGTGTCACTGAACCCGATGCTGGCCTCAATACTGCTGCGCTGAGTACACGCGCGCAGTGGGACGGCAAACAGTATGTGGTCAACGGTACCAAGGTGTGGACGTCGACGGCTCAGCAAGCCAACAAGATACTGCTGATTGCGCGCACCACACCGATTGATCAGTGCAAAAAGCCCATTGATGGGCTGTCGCTGTTTTATACCAATCTTGACAGACGGTTTGTGCAGATTACCGAAATTGAAAAGATGGGCCGCAAGGCTGTTGACTCCAATCAGGTATTTTTTGATGGTCTGCCCATACCGGCCAGTGATCGTATTGGTGAGGAAGGCAAGGGCTTTCGGTATCTGCTGGATGGTTTAAATCCTGAGCGCATCCTGATCGCCGCCGAGTCAGTGGGCATTGGCCGCGCCGCGCTGGCCAAAGCCACCGAGTATGCAAAACAGCGCATCGTGTTTGACCGGCCGATTGGTCAGAATCAGGGCATTCAGCACCCCTTGGCGGAAAGCTGGTGCGAGCTGGAAGCCGCCGATCTGATGGTGTTTAAAGCTGCCAGCTTGTATGACCAGGGGCTGGACTGTGGACAGTTTGCCAACGGCGCCAAGTATCTGAGCGCCGAGGCGGCGTTTAAAGCCTGCACCCGCGCCATGAACACCTTTGGCGGTTATGGTTATGCCAAGGAATATCACGTCGAGCGTTATATGCGTGAAATCATGATTCCCAAAATAGCACCGGTCAGCCCACAGATGGTGCTCAATTACATTGCTGAACGCGTGCTTGGGTTGCCCAAGTCTTATTAAGGTTTGTTACACTGGCCGCGAATTTCGCAGGCAGGGCTCACACCATGAAAGATTTAAAAGCGCTGTTCACGCTCAAAAAAGCGGAAAAAACCTCGTCGGCAGTACCTGCTGAAAAAGCGCGTGGCGACGTTGCGCCGGCGGCGCGCAGTCAGGATGTCAGCGCCTTTTTGCAGCAGGTGGCCAATATGCCCCGAGTCAACACGCAGGGGCGCGCCGGTCGGCTGATTTTTGCGCTGGATGCCACCGCCAGTCGCGGTGCAACCTGGGATCAGGCAATGCAGCTGCAGGCCGAGATGTTCTCCAGTGCCCAGTCTCTGGGCGGACTGCAGTTGCAGCTGGCTTACTTTCGCGGGTTTGCCGAGTTCAGAGCCAGTGACTGGTTGCAGGATTCCAAACGTCTGCTGACGCTGATGACCGGAATTTCCTGTGAGGCGGGCATCACTAAAATTGAGCGGCTGTTGCAACATATTTTGCAGGAAACCCGTCAGCAAAAAGTACACGCAGTGGTCTATATTGGTGATTGTGTTGAAGAGAATATTGATGTGTTATGCCACAAAGCCGGTGAGCTGGGTTTGCTGAACGTGCCGCTGTTTATGTTTCAGGAAGGACACGATGAGGCAGCGCGGCGCTGTTTTACCGAGATGGCACGCTTGTCAGGCGGCGCTTATGCGCCCTTTGACCACGCCAGTGCCGGGCAATTGCGCGATCTGTTAAAAGCGGTGGCAGTGTATGCCAGTGGTGGGCTCACGGCGTTGCAGGACTTCAGCAAAGGTGCGCATCCCAGCGTCGGTCTGCTCGGTCACCAGCTCAAGCGCTGAGTTTTTATGTCGCTGTTAACTCTTTACCAGCCCTTATTATTCTAGCGCTTATTTTTCCGGCGCTTATTTTTCCTGCCCTTACTAAGGAACATATAACACGCATGCTGATTATCCGACTACTCGCGCCGCTGTTGCTGGCATTACTGGCCTGGTGGGGGTTACGCAACATCAAGAACAGGTATGCACTCACTAGCTCGCAATTCCGCTGGCTGGTGGGTATCACCGTTATGCTGCTGGTAGTGGTGATCCTGATTTTGTACGGGCGTCTGCCAATACAGGCCTTGCTGGCACCGTTTATCTTTATGCTGAGTTTTATGATGCGCAATGTGCATCTGCTGATTCGTCTGTGGCCCTTGCTGAGAATGGGGCAAAGCAAGTGGGCCAGTAATCGCAATTGGGGGCGCTCAGGCGGCAACAAACCGGGCGCTTCTGGCATCCGCACGCCGTGGCTGGATATGAGCCTGGATCATCAGACTGGCAACATGGATGGTGAAATCCTGCAAGGCGCCTTTGCGGGACAATCATTGTCCAGTCTGGAGATGGCACAACTGCTGGCGCTGGCCACCGCCTGCCAACAGGACGCCGATTCTCTGCATTTGCTGGAGGCTTACCTTGATCGAATGCATCCAAACTGGCGGGACGACCCTGCTGCTGCAGGCGCCGCCAATGGACAAGCGGCAAGCGGCGGTGAGTCAGCACTGAACGAAGCCTTGGCACTTGAGATTCTGGGTTTGCAGCCAGGTGCCAGTGCGGACGAGATCACCCTGGCGCACCGGCGGCTGATGCAGAAGTTACATCCTGATCGTGGCGGTTCTGATTATCTGGCGCAGCGCATTAACGCGGCGCGCGACTATTTGCTGGGTTGAGCGTTACTGGGCTGAGCGTTGGTGCTGGCCGCTTGAGTTGACCGGCGCTCAGACCCCATCCGCTTAGCAACCATCCGCTCAGCAAACCTCCGCTCATCAAACCTCCGTTGTCCCTTGTTTATCAGCCCTTTTTCTTATTAAGAAACGCCTGAAAAATCGCCTGGGCATCCGGGGACTGCAGCAAGCGTGAGAACTGCAACAACTCCGCCTGAATAGTTTCGTTCATGGGTGTTGCCTGATTACGCTTCATCAGGGCTTTAGAGGTCTGCACCGAGTCAGCAGGCAGTTTTGCCAGATGGTGCGCCTTGTTCATGGCGTGTTCAAGGTAGGCTGCAGCTGGCAGCACTTCATTCACCAGACCAAATTCCTTGGCTTTGGCAGCCGAAATGCGTTCGCCGAGCAGCAACATTTCGCTGGCGCGCTGGTGGCCAATGATTTGTGGCAGCAGCAGGCTGGAGCCGGCTTCCGGGCACAGGCCCAGATTGGTAAACGGCAGTTGCAGGAAGGCTTCTTCAGCGGCGTACACCAGGTCACAATGGAACAGCATGGTGGTGCCAATACCAATGGCCATGCCGCCTACGGCTGCAATCACCGGTTTGCGCGCAAAGGCGATCGCCTTCATAAACTGCACAGATGGCCGCTCTGTCCCTGTATCGGGCGATCTGACAAAATCGTTCACATCATTGCCACTGGTAAAACAGCCCTCCGTCCCCCGGATCAGGATAACGCGTACATCACCATGCTGATCGGCCATTTTTATGCCGTCAGCAAGTGCGGCATACATGGTCTGGGTGAGGGCGTTCTTTTTGTCCGGCCGGTTGATCTGCAGCACAAAAACACCGTGGTCAAGCTGGTATGTAACATTGAGATCGGGCGAAGTGATCATGGCATTGACTCGTAAAAACGCTTGTAAAAGCGATAAGTGATTTAAAAAGTTGAACCCGATTGTAGAACATGGTGCCGGTCATTGGTAGTGCGCTAATCATACCCCTGAGAATGGCTGCAGGCGCTTGTTGAGGGCTTCATTCATCAGGCCGGCAGCCTTCAGATTAATTGACAGTTGTCGGAACCGGCGTTGAGTGGCCTCAGGTTTGCTGATTCTTTGCTGGCGCAGATGCTGGCGTAATCTGTAAACATCCCAGTGCAATTGTTGAGCGATGGCAACGCAGTGGTTATCAGACGACGCCAGTCCAAATGCCTGATCAATAACAAAGTTGCCATAAATGTCCAATTGCTCTGCGCTGTGATGTTTAAACCGTGATGCAAGGTAGTCAGCCCCAAATTTAACGTGCCTTGCTTCATCGTCCATAATGCGTTGTAAACCTTGTCTGAGCGAGCTTACGTTGCTGGAGCGCAACAGCGAGCTGAACTGCGCCATGGCGAGACTTTCGATCAGAATCTGACAGATCAGCAACTTGATTTCCCAGTGCGGGTTTTGCAGTGCTGTAAATGTCAGTTCTCTGATGGCTGTGCTGGGCGGGCTCACCGGGAGCGTCACCGACGTCAGATACGCTCTGAAAAACTCGATGTGCCGGGCCTCATCAGCGACCTGCCTGCTCGCGAAGAGCCTGCCCTCCATACCTGGCAGCAGCGAGATCAATTGTGAGGCACACAACATGGCCAGTTGCTCGCCATGCAGTATTTCGCTGATCTCCATACCGTGTTGTTGCCAGCTTATCTGCAGCTTTGTCTGCCGCGGTAATGCTTCGTACTCATCAAATCCAACAAAGGGATCTACATGCTTCATGCAGGGAAACTGATCATGCACCGACTCGTCTTGCCAGTTGATGTCTGCGTCAGGGTTCCAGCGCTTTTGCTCAGCGATTTTTATCAATCGTTGACAGGAGAACTCCTCGGGCAGGCATGCAGCCTGGTAATTCCACAAAACTGTCCGACTGGACTCTTCACTAAAAATCTGTGTTGAGTGTTCAATATTCACAAGTTCGGAATCATGCAATAAGCGTGTCATGTCGTTGATCATTTTTCAGCTGTTTCATGTGTGGTTAACACTATTTAAGATCATTGAAAAATAGCTTTGCAGAAAATTTTCAGAAAAAAATGAGTCATGTTTATAAAAGTGAGAGATGGGTCACAATAAGATCACTGTGATTTGGATGGCTAACAATAAATTATTTGCAGACGTGTTTTTTGGACTATGCTTTCTTTGCAGACATATGTTTTGCAGACATATGCGCCTGATAAACGGAAAAATTGTAGCTCAAAAAGGAATTTCTTATGCCCAAGGACCGGGATCTGATCAGTTTGCTTGAAACCGGCGTGTCTGCTACACCGGACAAGCCACTTTATACCTTTCTCGACAGGGAGCTGAGATGTACCCAGACCCTGTCTTATGCAAGCTTGTTTAAAGAAGCACTGGTGCTGGCCTGTCATTTGCAAAAGAGAGGTCTTAATCGCACGGCGGTATTGCTGATACAACAGAAAAACAGTGAATTTGTGCGATCTTTCTGGGCATGTCTGCTGGCCGGTGCCTGGCCTATGCCATGTGCACGGCCGCGTGGAAACAAGTGGAATCAGCTGGCCACTCTGGCTATTCAAAGCCGCGCATCAGCCATCATTACCAGTTCGGCAATTGCCCGCTTTTTGCCCGCCTTTGAGCCAGATGTTATCCCGGTGATTGCGTCGGATACGCTAGATGCCGACACAAGCAATGAGAATATCGACGACCTGCGTAGAGTGTGGATACGACCTCAAACAAGCGCGGATGACATTGCATTTATACAATACACATCGGGTTCGACCTCACACCCCAAGGGCGTCGTGGTTACCCATGCCAATGTCATGAGTAATCTTGCTGCCATCAGCCGAGCGTTTTCCTGCACGGACACCGACGTCGGGCTGAGTTGGTTACCCTTGCATCACGATATGGGCTTGATAGGACATGTATTACAGCCTGTGTTCGCTGGCATCCATAACTATTTTCTGAACCCGACCGACTTTCTGGCAGACCCCATACTCTGGCTGGACGCGATTTCAAAGTACCGGGTCACGATCAGTGGCGGGCCTGCATTTGCATTCGGCTTTTGTACACGGCAGAACCGGCAACACTGTACACCGTTGCAACTGGCGCAATGGCGTATTGCTTACTGTGGGTCGGACCGTATCAATGCACAGACCTTGCGACGGTTTCAGAGACTGTTTGCGGGTTACGGATTTTCGGAAGACGCATGGTTCCCCTGTTATGGCCTTGCCGAATCGACGCTTTATGTGTGCGGAGTCAAAGGCATAACGATGTCGGCGGGTGCTACCGGCGATGAGTCCTATGTCTGTATCGGCGCGCCTGATGACACACAAAATAATGGTGGTTCAGATATCAGAGTTGTTGATCCCGTTTTATCAAAGCAGTGTCCGGAGGGATGCGTGGGTGAGATATGGATCGGATCTGCGTCCGTTTCCCCCGGCTATTATCATCAGTCAATCTTGTCCAGACGCCAATTTAATCTGATGCTTGATGGGTCTGGTGCGTTCTTTCGCACAGGCGATCTGGGATTCATCCAGGATCGCCGCTTGTACTTCACGGGTCGCCTTAAGAATGTCATTAAAGTCCGCGGACGCAGTCTGCATGCCGAGGATATCGAATCTTTGCTGCAACTGGAGACCATAGATACAGGATTACAGCGCTGTGTTGCCGTAGGCATTCAGATCGACGATGTCGACTCGTTTGTCATACTGGCAGAGCATCGCAACCGGAGGTTGGTTCAGCCCTTGGAGGGAGCCGCGCAACTTGAACGGCAAATAAAAAATCTGGTGTGTGATACCTTCGGTGTCATTCCTCATGATGTACTGATTCTGCCTGCCGCCAGCCTGCCATTGACCACAAGTGGAAAGCCGGTGCGATCCCGATGTCTTGATCTTTACACTGACTACAGAAAAGTTGGCCATTCTGGAATCAAGAGTTTGCCTTGCGCGCAAGCTTGTATTCGGAAGGAGGCCAGCACACATGCCTGATGTTTTTCCAGAAGACGCCAGTGGCAAGCGCGCAAAGGTGTTTAGCAAGCTGTGTTGTCTTATCCAGGCGATACCCGTCAGTGGTGCTGATCCTGAGCTTGAGCTTGTTGAACATACCTTGATTGCAGATCTGGCATTGGATTCCTTGCGATTGGTTGAGCTCATCTTTGAGTTGGAGCGCTGTTTTTGTACTGAGGCTGACGAAGGTCTGATGGTGCAGGCGAGGACTCTGGGTGATGTGGTGTCACTCTTTGCAGAGGAGTGCGAGAAAGAGGAGTGTCAGACAGAGGAGTGCCAGACAGAGGAGTGCCAGACAAGTGCCTGATTTTGTCGGTAACTCTGGAAATTTGTCCGTGGACAATGACACGCTGGCGCTGGTGAGACAGCTGGAGGCCTTGTTGAATAGTCGACTTGAGCCATGGAGCTTCAGCCTGTTGATGTCGCTGCCCGAGACCTTCAGCAGCTTCCGGTTAATCCATGGCGAACTGGGCTTCAGGGTCAGCCTGCTGGCTAAAAACAAGCGTCTGCGCATGGAACTTGAGGCTGCACTGGCCGCCATTGAGGAGGCGACTCGTCTGTTACCCAATATTGGGTTGGCTGAGGCAATAACACTACGTGTCAGAAATGCTGCGTGGTCGGTCATCGAGTCTGACGCGCCTTTGTTGTTGGTACGTCCGGCTTTAAGAGTCCTTGCCCGTCTTCAGACAGGTCTGAGCTTGCACGCAGAAGGGGCGCGCGGCTACCACGATGTAAAAGCCGGCGCGCTGTCAGAAGTGTTGCAGGAGCCGCAGCTGGAGATGGCAAAGTTAATACGTGAGCATCTGTATTATCTGTACTGGAACTATGCGCGCCGGCTGCGGCACCTGAGTAATTCATGTGCGAGTGATGCACTGGTGCCGGACTTTTACTGGGCCGAACGCGCTGACTACTCAGCGATGACAAGCGCATGTAAGGACTCAAGGGTACTGGTCACGATTCACATGGGGGATTTTTTTGGAGCCTTCAAGTGTATTGCGGAGCTCATGACGGATTCCCGGCCGGTTATGTCGTTGCGGCGTGAAGGCGATACAGAAAGCATAAAAAATCTGAGTCAGCGTGTGGCCAACAACCATCAGGTGTTGATGCATGGCAAAGATAATCCGGTTCATATCGTCAAGGCGCTTAGAGCAGGCGGCCAGACGCTGTCGGTCATGTTTGACCTGGGGGAGGGTTTTGGCGAGACAACCGAGCTTGTGTTTTTTGGGCACCGGGCTAGATTTGTGCGGGGGCCGGCACAGATGGCGATACTGGGGCGGGCGCGGATCTATCCCTTTGTGTGTTTTGAAGATGCGGGTAGTTACCGCATCAGCATGGAGCCATCCTTTTTTCCAAATATTCAAGCGGGTGAAAGTCTGCAGGATGCAGTGACACGGGTGACTCAAACACTGGCGAATCTGGCAGAACGTTGGATCCGCATGAATCCGGCTCAATGGAAGTATCTGGACCGTTTGCCGACGTATCTGGTGCTGGATGAACGTGGCCCGTATGCAGACAAAGGCGAGGGGACGCGTCATCAGCGGGGAGCGGGATTTGATGCGTGAAAACTTGTTCAGACGTCAAGTGCTGACAGCTCAGCATGACCATTTCTTCGGCGACCCGGTGTTTTATCAGCCTTTGTCATTGCGGTTTTTATTGTTGTCGGCACTGGCCGTCCTGGGCGTGATTACCGGATTCGCTGCATCTGCGCACATCAAACAGACAGAGAATGTGCGTGGATTCATTTTTGCTGCCAATGGCGAAGTCAAGGTCTATGGCAATCGCAGTGGTGTTATACAACAGCTCCATGTCACCAATGGTGATCTCGTGGAACAAGGGCAGACCCTGGCCGTTGTCATCGAGCCTGGATACGAGCAGTCGGGTGAAACCGCCAACCACACGGTTGTTCTCCATCTGGAGCAGCAGATCGCACAGATTGAGGATCGCCTGTTGTTATCCGCACAACGCCAGCAGCTGATCATTGAACAATCGCAACGGCGCCAGACGGCCTTGCGCGAAGAGCTATTGATTCGCGCCGATGAAGACGATCTGTCGATGCAGCAGTTGCAAATGGCCGACGAGGAATATGAGCGACTGGAACAGTTACGTGCACGGGGAGCAATCTCCGACAGCGAACTGGCGCAAGGGAAGTCAACACTGGTTTCCATGAGAAAATCGTTTTCTGGCACCCGTATGGCGATACATAGCACCCGGCGGATGCTGCAGGACATCAGCCACGATCTGGCACTGGAGCAGAGTCGCTTGAAAGACGAGCAGATTGCACTGCGCATCAACCTGTCGCAGTTACATCAGCGTAAAGAGGAAGCTCAGTATAAGCAGAACTTTGCAGTCACTGCGCCGGTAGCAGGTCGTATCAATAATCTGCTATTGGCCGATGGCGATCAGCTGGACCCGCGTCGACCGTTGGTGAGTGTTGTGGCGGATGCTCCTGCGTACGAAGCGCAGCTATTTGTGCCGTCCCGTGCCGTGGGCAAGTTGTCGACCGGGCAGACAGTACTGCTCAATTATGATGCGTATCCGTTTTTTCAATATGGCAGTTTTGAGGCGGTTATCAGCTCCATCGGAACCTCGGCGCTGGATCCTCGAGAGCATCTGATCCCGCTGGACATCAGCGAGCCTGTGTATTTGATCAAGGCGGCGTTATCGGCTGAGTCAACGAGGCTGCGTCTAAGATCCGGAATGCAATTCAGTGCCCAGCTGGTAACCGGGCAGCGCACAATTTTGCAGGGGATCTTTCAACCGCTGACAGCGCTCGCCGGCAGGTTGTGATGAGAGCGCTGTTTCAGTCGCGATCAGCCATGCCTTGCATACTGCAATCGGAGCGTGCTGAGTGCGGGCTTGCCTGTCTGGCGATGATCTCGTCGCACTTTGGCAAAAAAATCGATCTAAACAGTTTACGCCGTGAACATGCTGTCTCTGGCAGGGGTGCAAATCTGGCAGATATTCTGGGGATCGCCGAGGCGCTGTCGTTAAGTACACGCGCTCTGAAGCTGGAACTTGAGGACATCAAGTCCTTGCAACTGCCCGCTGTCCTGCACTGGGACTTGACTCATTTTGTGGTGCTGAAACAGATATCAAAACGCGGATTGATCATTAACGACCCAGCAGTCGGAGAGCGAACCTATGCGCTTGGTGAGGCAAGCCGGCATTTTACCGGCATTGCTATTGAGTTTACGCCGGCCACCGGCTTTGTACCTGAAACGCGGATTCTGCGATCAAAACTGACAGATCTGTTTGTCAGATATCCGGGTTTTACCTCGTCGGTTGTTCAGCTGCTGGTGCTGTCCGTGTGTCTGCAGATGGTGTCTGTTGGCAGTGCATTTTTTATGCAGACGGTGATTGATGAGAGTTTGTCTAAACAAGATGCGGAGATCTTGAAAATTCTGGCAAGCGGATTTTTGTTGCTGACGCTGACCGGTGTGGTCATGACATTTGCACGCTCGCAGACTCAGTTGTATTTCTCCAATCAGCTGGGATTTCAGATGGTGGGCAATGTGTTTACGCACATGATGAGTCTGCCTGCTGATTTTTTTGAGAGACGCCATGTGGGTGATCTGGTGTCACGGTTTGGATCTATCCGGGAGATCCGCAGAATCATCAGCGAGGATTTGATTACGGTAGTGCTTGATGGTCTGTTTGCGATTGTTACCCTGCTGGTGATGTTCTATTTCAGTCCGCTGCTGGCCTCAGTGGTGTTTGGTTTTGTTGTGCTGGTTTCAATTTTAAAGGTGCTGGCAATACCCTTTATTCAGTCGCTGCAGGAGCAATTGATTGTGGCGGAGGCAAAGACCAGCACCGGCCTGATGGAAAACATGCGCGCAATTCAGGTGATCAAATTTTATTGTCGGGAACTGCCGCGCATCCTGATGTGGCGTAACTCATACGCAGAGCAGATCAATCATCAGGTTCATCTTTCACGATTTACCATCAAGCTTGAACTGGTGTTTGGTGCCCTGTTTGCCGTTGAGAATGTATTGGTTGTGTATCTTGCAGCAACGCAGGTACTCAACGGAGCTATCTCACTGGGTTTCCTGACAGCATTCATCGCCTTGAAGGGCAATTTTTCCATGGCCATCCGATCATTTATCGACAAACTGGTGCAGATACGCCTGGTCAGGTTGCAGCTGGAGCGTGTCTCCGATATCACCTGCACTAAAAAGGAATTCAGCAGCATTCACTTGCCGGTTATCAAAATACCAGTGTCTGGCAAGCTGGCGTTGGAAAACGTCACCTACAGCTATCCGGGTAGCCATACGCCCATTCTGCAGCACATAAATCTTGTTCTGGAACCCGGAGAAATCCTTGCGCTCACCGGCCCTTCGGGTGCAGGAAAATCTACCCTGCTTAAAATTATGGCTGGATTGCTGCAGCCGGATCATGGCGCTGTCAAGCTTGATGGCAGGGATATTCGTCAATCCGGTGTGCGCAATTACCGTGATATTTGTGCCGGTATATTACAAACCGATCAGTTATTGTCTGGCTCAATTCTCGACAATATCACCCTATTTGATCAGCAGCCTGATCTGGTGCGTGTGCAACACGCCGCAAAACAGGCACAAATACATGATCTGATAGTGTCGCTGCCGATGAACTACAACAGCATGATTGGTGACATGGGGTCGATGTTGTCTGCAGGCCAGGCACAACGAATTCTGCTCGCCAGGGCGTTTTATAAGCAGGCAAAGATATTGTTCCTGGATGAGGCCACAGCCAATCTTGATATCGAAACCGAGCAAGCTGTCATCGCATCACTACGCTCATTAAAAACCAGCATCGTGCTGATCAGTCACCGGCCGGAGATTTATAATCTGGCCAGTAAAACACTGCATTTGGACAAGGATTGTGGCGGCAAGTTTGTCACAGGGATGGAGTCATGACCGGATGTGTTCCGGGTTCTGGCTTCTTGGTGTAGTAGTCAACAGGAGATAAAAGTTATGCAGGAATTAAAAGAGGATGAAATTGTTCAGATCAACGGTGGTGGCGTGCCGCTTGCAGTGGTTGCGGTGAAATTGGTCACGTGGGCGGTGGCGACGGTGGGTGGTGCAGCCGTAGGCTATTTCGTTCATGAATTTGTTTCTAACTCGTGAGTAGGGGTAAAAGTTATGATAGAGCTGAACAAAACTGAGATTGAAAGTGTTTCAGGCGGCAACCCCGTGTTTGTGATGGCTGCATACATGATTATTCGATACGCGGCACCCAGAATTGGAGTTGTTATAGCAACAGCTGCATTAGGTGGTGCTACAACTGGCTATCTGGAGGGTGATAGCTGATAAGTTCCATGCCGCTGAACTTTTGTTCAGCGGCTTTTATTTTGGCTTGGCAACTCAACGAGCAGGGAAAAAAAATGATGAGAGATATAAAAAGAAGTTGTCACCGTTGCAATACAAAGATCCCCGTTGTTCAACGGGTTCTTGCGATATATGACTGGTCGATTCAATGCAACAAATGTGGCCATTTGATGGAAACTTCTTTCACCGTGCTATTCGTAAATATCTTGATTTCGCAGTTCCTCGCATTATTGGTTGTGAGGACAATGTTCATTGCGCGTGATTTAAATTTTTTTATTCTCACTGAAATTTGGGCATTGTTGGTATTTCTGCCAGTTATCTCTATTTTTAGTTTTGGCGTGGTCAGACACTGATCGAAGCTTGATCAATCCAGAAAATCCACAATCAACTCAGCCTTCTGGCCGACACTATAAACCCCATCCAAAGGCCCCCACGGGCCTTCAATTTCCTCGTAACACGATTCCTTGCCCAGACTCAGCAAGGCAAACGCAGCAATCAGGACAAACGAAATCGGTAACATGGAGTCAATCCGCTTTATGCTAGAATTCAGGCCGTTTCTGTCACTGTACCAACCAGACCTGTTTCCATCAAAAGACGGGTAAGCCGGGAAGCCATCACATGACTGTTATTAAACAAGACGACCTGATCCAGAGTGTAGCCGATGCGCTGCAGTACATCTCCTATTACCATCCACTGGATTTTATCCAGGCGGTTAACGAAGCCTACGAGCGCGAAGAATCGCAGTCTGCCAAAGACGCGATGGCGCAGATTCTCATCAACTCGCGCCTGTGTGCAGAGGGTCAGCGCCCGATCTGCCAGGACACCGGTATTGTCACGGTGTTCCTAAAAATTGGTATGAACGTACAGTGGGATGCCAGTATGAGTGTGACCGACATGGTCAACGAGGGTGTGCGCCGTGCCTACCTGCATCCGGACAACGTGCTGCGTGCCTCCATTCTGGCCGACCCGGCCGGTGCGCGCAGAAACACCAAAGACAACACCCCGGCTGTCATTCACATGGAAGTGGTGGCCGGTGATAGCGTTGACATCACCGTCGCAGCCAAAGGCGGTGGTTCGGAGAATAAAGCCAAACTGGTCATGCTCAACCCCAGCGACAGTATTGTGGACTGGGTTGTAAAAACTGTACCGACCATGGGTGCAGGCTGGTGTCCGCCGGGCATGCTGGGTATAGGCATTGGCGGAACTGCGGAAAAAGCGGCGGTGCTGGCTAAAGAAGCCTTGATGGACCCTATTGATATCCATGAGCTGCGCGCCCGCGGGGCGCAGAACCGGATCGAAGAACTGCGGCTGGAGATTATGGACAAGGTCAACGCGCTGGGTATCGGCGCGCAGGGCCTCGGAGGACTGACCACGGTACTGGACATCAAAATCAAAGATTTTCCCACGCACGCAGCGTCATTGCCGGTGGCCATGATCCCCAATTGCGCGGCAACCCGGCATGCACATTTTGTGCTGGACGGCTCGGGCCCGGCACATTTGACACCGCCAAAACTGGAAGATTGGCCACAGATTACCTGGGACGCCGGCCCGACATCGCGCCGTGTAAATCTGGATACGGTAACGCCTGAAGACGTCGCGACCTGGAGGCCCGGCGAGACCTTGCTGCTCAGTGGCACCATGTTGACTGGCCGTGACGCGGCGCATAAACGCATGGTTGAAATGTTTGCGCGCGGTGAGTCATTGCCTGAAGGCGTTGATCTCAAAGGCAAGTTCATTTACTACGTCGGTCCGGTTGATGCTGTTCGCGACGAAGTGATCGGACCGGCAGGCCCCACCACTGCAACGCGGATGGACAAGTTTACCGAGACCATTCTGGCTAAAACCGGCCTGCTGGGGATGATTGGTAAAGCCGAGCGCGGGCAGGCGGGTATTGATGCTATTCAGAAACATAAAGCGGTGTACCTGATGGCGGTGGGTGGCGCTGCCTATCTGGTGTCCAAAGCAATCCGCGAAGCAAAAATTGTGGCCTTCCACGATCTGGGGATGGAAGCCATCCACGAGTTTGTGGTGGAAGATATGCCAGTGACGGTGGCGGTGGATGTTAACGGCACGTCAGTACATCGCACCGGGCCGGCAGAGTGGCAGGCAAAAATTGCGGCGGCGCAGCCGATTACCGTTAAGGGATAACACGGCAGAGAGGGTGCTGCTTGCAGGGTGGCGATACTACCGGACAGGTAAAACAAGCAATGAAATCAAAAGCAAAAGGCTGGCGGCGTTGGATTGCGGCGACTCGTTACTCGTGGCAGGGAATCAAGGCCGGCTGGAAATCAGAAGCAGCAATCCGTCAGGAGATTGTTGCCATGGCAATTTTGTTGCCCGTGGCCCTGTTGGTTGATGTCAGCCCTGCGGAGCGAGCGCTGCTGCTGCTCAGTTTGACCTTGGTATTGATTGTGGAGCTGCTGAACACCGGCATAGAAACGGTGGTTGATCGTTTGAGCGAGGAGTTTCATGAACTCAGTGGCAAGGCCAAAGACCTGGGCTCTGCGGCAGTATTGCTGTCGCTGCTGACCGCCACTGCGGTCTGGTTGCTGATAGTGCCCGCCAGCCTGTTTTGACCGCTGCCGTGAACTGATGCAAATCTGTGCGACGGGAAAAGCCGGGGATTGCGTATAAATTTCCGAACACACCTTTTTCTGGAGTTACAAAAATGTCTACCCGTCATCATCTGAAAAAAGTTATCAGCCTGAGTTTGACCGTCGCAATGGCGATGCCTTTGCTGGCAATGGGTCAACAGGCAGAACAGGCACAAACCGAAGCTCATAACCATGCACAAACCCACGGAGAACGCGCTCAGGGGCAGGGGCAAGGTCATGGCCAACATGGTCAGGCCCAAGACCAGGGCCGGGCTCAAGGTCAGGGCGATGGTCAGCGCCGTATGCAGATGTTCAGCACTATCGACAGCAATGGCGATGGTGCGCTGAACTTTGAAGAATTCTCTGCGATGCCGCGACCAGAAAACCGCCCGCAGGGTGCGGATGCTGATGATGCCGTTGAGCAGCGTTTTACCCGGGCGGATACCGATGGCAACGGTTTGTTGTCACCGGATGAATTCCAGCAAGGGCAGCGTCGTGGCAATGGCGGCGGGATGCGTCCACAGGGTCAAGGCCAAGGTCAGGGTCAGGGCGAAATGCGCCAGCGTATGGAGAATATGACACCCGAGCAGCGCGAACAGATGCGCGAAAGAATGCAGCAAATGACCCCCGAGCAACGTCAGCAGATGATGCAGCGTCGCCAGGGCGAGAATTCAACACCGGCAACACCAACAACACCGGCAACACCAGCGGCACCCACCTCGGAATAACCCGCCAGGATTTACAGAGGCCATCGACAGTGGGCACATGTTAACGGACGAGCAGGTCATGACAGCCATCGCCGACGGTGATCAGCGTGTTTACGCGGATACCGTTCGGCAGCATGGTCGCGCAATCGGGTTCTACGCGTTCAGGATGCTGGGCAGTCAGGACAGCGCCGAGGATATTGCGCAGGAGACTTTCCTGCGCTTGTGGACACATGCAGATCGCTGGCAGTCGGACAAAGCCAGCTTGTCGACCTGGTTGCACAGAATTGCGCACAATTTGTGCATTGATATGATGCGCAAGAACAAGTCGTCTCAAACCGACGAGTATGAGGATGACATTGCTGATCAGCGTCTGACTGCTGAACAGCAACAGGAACGTGACGAGCGCAGTGAGCGGCTGCAGTCAGCACTGATGTTGTTATCAGAGCGCCAGCGCAGCGCATTGGTACTGACGCACTATCAGGGCCTGGGTAATCAGGCAGTTGCCAGCATCATGGAATTATCTGTCGACGCCCTGGAGTCTTTGTTAGCCAGGTCCCGCCGTGCACTGCGCAGTGCCCTCGTGAACTTGCAGGAGCCCGGGTTTGACAGGCAAAAATCGACGCATTCAAGTAAAGACAAACAGGCCGGTCAATCGGGACCGGGGGAGCAGACATGACAATTTCCCTGCAACGGTTTGAGCAACTGCTGGATGCCTATGGTGCCCGCCCGGAACGTTGGCCGGATCATGAGCGCGCTGCAGCCATGCAGTTGCTGGAGCAATCAGCACAGGCGGCACATTTGTGGCACAGTGCACAGTGGCTTGATCAGCAACTTGATCAGCTGCCTGCCCCCGGTTTTAGACAGCTCGATGCAAGGTTGTTGGCAGCACCACTGCCTGCACGCCACAAAAAACTGACAGACCGCCTTCTGGAATGGCTGGTACCTTTGCAAGCCCGCACAGCAGCAGTGTTCTGGCGGCCGGCGGCACTGGCCTGTGTGCCCCTGGTGCTGGGCCTGGCTGTGGGTAACCAGCTGGATGTCTTTTCAGATGTGTACACCGCGGACTTGTACAGTGTTGATATGGAAGAAACCGAGCTGGAGCTGATCTCGCTGGCCGACTATTCGGAGAGTTTGCAATGAGTCTGACGCGAAAAAATGGGTTGCTTTGGATTGTGCTGGTTTCCCTCAGCATCAATCTATTTTTTGTCGGGACGCTGGCGGCGCGATTTTTCGACAGACCTGATTCTTCGGCCGCACCGGTCAATATGCGTTGGTTAATGCGGGATATGGAGCCGCAGGCCAGAGATTTATTGCTGCCGCAGATACGTTCACAGAATGAAGAATTGCGACCGCTGAGAATGCAGATGTTCCGCGTACAGCGTGAAGTCAATCTGTTGCTGGCTGCGGATCCGGTCGATCAGACTGCCGTGTTGGAGGCCTTTGGTCGTCTGCGGGAAGCAAACATGTTGTACCAGGAATTGTCACATCAACAACTGACCAGCATTTTTGCGCAGTTAACCCCGGAGCAACGCCAGCGGGCGTTCAGATTTATGTCAGAGCGCAGAAATCCGAATGAAGGGGGCGGCCGTCCAGGCTCAGGTCCAGGTCCAGGTCCGGGCCCAGGTTTTTAGCCCCTGTCGTCTGTAAGCATGTCCGCATAAGGCGTATCAACCGGCAGTTGAACGGGCCGCGCATAGCCGGGAATGCGGATACTGCTACGATCAATAGTCAGAGACGCGCCATCCAGCACCTGGTGGTCAAAGCGATAATCCACTGGCGCAACGCCTCGTTGTGCCTGTTCATCGTAGGCCCGCGTTGACTGCTGAACCTGCTCTTGTTTTTGCTGCCAGTGTTTCCAAGCATTTTCACCGTGGCGGCGTCTAAGCATTTTTTCTGTGACATGTGGCGCCAGGATGGAGGCGCTGGCATTGTTGCCGCCAAATCCTTTGGCGTTGAGTATCACCGCGTCCATACCAGTGCTCCCCACGTCCCGATGCTGCAGCAGGAAATCCAGATTGTGCTGATGAACGTCATGCGCAATTGCTTCAGTACTGGCAATGCCGGGAATGATGCCGTAACGCCACACGCCCAGACTGTTGACGAGCTGATCAGCCGACGCTGATGCTAATGAGTGCCCGAGGTAACTTTTTATGGCGGTAATCGGCCAATGTTTAATCCCGAACGTACCGGCAAGGGTGCTGAATATATGCGACTCAGTGACCCGATTCTGCGGCGTACCGGTGCCGTGCGCGTGCACATAAGAGCGAGTCTGCAGCCCCTGTTCACCGATCACCGCTGCTGTGGCCGCCATAGCCTTGGCCATGGTGATGTAGTTGCCCGCACCCGGGCTGGAAATGGATTTTTTAAAACCATCAGCATTCACAAAGACATCGTTGACGGAACCGTAGAGATTAGCGCCCAATTCCAGGGCCAGTGTGTCGTCACACAACACCACAAACTGAGCGGATTCGCCCAGTGTAAAACCTGCATTAATGCCAAAAGGACGGCAGGCACGGCGATAATCGGGCGTGGTCAGGTGTTTGTCTTTGTCCAGTGCCAGCAAGGCCTCATCATTAGCCAGTGCGCCCATGGTGGCGTATCCATCCATGATTTCCGGGGTCAGCGGCGCTTCGGATGTGCCAACAATCACCAACCGGTGAGTGCCGCTGCGAATGTCGCGGATACCCTGCCGCAAATTGTAAAGGAAGGTGGCACAGGCAGCGGCATTGGTGCCAGTTGTCCCCAGATTGCCAAGCAGGTATGCATTGATAAAGTCTGCCGGCATTTCGGCAAATCCCAGCGCCAGTTGTTTTGACGACACCTTTTTGCCGAGCAGCCGTGCCTGCAGCAGTCCGCCGTTGCCGTCATAATCCATCTGACTCATGCTGCTGCCGGCATACACACTGATCTGGTCAGCGGGCACAGCAGCCAGCACCGTTTCCCAGGCAATGCCCAGAGACTGCAGGGCATCATTGGCGCCAAATACGGTCAACTGCAGCCCGCGCGGATGATGTCGTGATGCATACAAAACCTGCGGATCAAAACCGCTGGGCAACTGGCCCGCTGAGTTGACTGCGGATTTGCGCCAGTTCTCGGTCAGAATATCCATGCTGGTCGGAATTTCTAC
Organism: Gammaproteobacteria bacterium; assembly: GCA_041306975.1. Classification (GTDB taxonomy): domain Bacteria; phylum Pseudomonadota; class Gammaproteobacteria; order Pseudomonadales; family Pseudohongiellaceae; genus Pseudohongiella. Next base: position 20,535 of record JBFZEG010000013.1, read on the forward strand.
GTGCAAATGACCGGGCTCTGCTTCACTGATCAGCCAGCCCAGCGGGATATGATCGGGTAAATTTTGGCGCTTGATGGTAAAGCTGACGGGTTGGTCATCACCGGCCATCAAGGTGGCGCGTTTGTGGTACAACAAGCGCTCAGGATCAAACAAGTTATTTTCCAGCTTGCGGATCAGGGTGCCGGCCTTTAGAACAGGGTCCAGTTGCAGCAGCGCGTTGTGCAGATCCACCGTGTCTCCGGCTGGATTCTTCCAGTGACCCTGCTCATAGGTAAGCAAGCCCATCAGCGTCGCCAGACTGGCCCGCGTCTGCATGGCGTCAGCGCCAGGCAGGCGGTCAATAACCAGTCGTCGGTAGCCATGATGAGCCGAACTGCGCCCGGCGGGGTTGATACCCCCAAAGCCAATGATGACGGGTAATGCAGACATGCGTGCTCTCCGGGTTAGGCGTTACAACTGCCTGACAAGCGCATGTGGGAGATGGCGTTTGTCAGGGAAGGCGCTACTATAGCCAAGACAAGGTGAAGCAAATAGGTCTTGATGGTCATTTGATATGGTAATAAAGACGCAGGATGGGTTGTTGGCGGCATTCGACACCACGTACAAGACGCGCATTGCTGAGTTGCATGCCAATCTGGGTATCGCACCCGGATATGCACAACGCTCAGGTTTGCCGCTGCAGTTTGAACCTGATGAGTTGGTGGATGCCGGTAAGGACATGTTTGACCGCGATCAGAAACTCACAGCGCCGGCACTGGCCGCCTGGCACGCAATGCAGCACTCGGCAGCAGAGCAGGGCGTTACCTTGTTGCTGGTGTCGGCCTTCCGCAGCGTGGACTATCAGGCTCAACTGATCCGCAAAAAACTCGACTCTGGTCGCACGCTGGAGGATGTCATGCAGTTTAATGCGGCCCCCGGATTCAGCGAACATCATACGGGCCGCGCGATCGATATCGCTTGCCCGGATGCAGAGCCTCTGCAAGAGGTATTCGAAAATACCAATGCATTCAAATGGTTGGCTGCTAATGCGGGAGGCTTCGGATTCGTAATGACCTATCCACGTGGCCACCAGCATGCCATCAGTTATGAGCCTTGGCACTGGTGTTTCCAACTGGATCAATAAAATGAAATATCAGGCGGATGTTCCTTAGACAAACTGAAAACAATGGAGTAGGCTTAAATTCAAGCTAGACGCTGGACACACGGAGAACGTGACGCATGAGATGGAGTAGGGTAACGGGCAATCAGTCTTTAACCGTGTGTTTGTTAAAATGCTGGTGGGTCAGGTTGCAGCCACACCTTGTCAGTACCTGCAACTCTGTGATTTTGCGCCCAAGATTACCTGCACGTCTTTTTGCGTCATTGTTGATGGCCTCATTGCTAGCTCCTGCAAGCATTGCCAACACCACACCCGCCGACGCCAATTTTCAACCTTGGTTACAAGCCTTGATAGAGGAAGCCCGAGCTTCGGGTATTTCTGAATCCATCATTGAGCAAGCACTTGTTCCAGTGACACCTATCCCGCAAGTGATCAGCAACGATCGCAACCAGGCCGAATTTGTCGAAACACTGGCCATGTATCTGGAGAAGCGTGTCACCGACTGGCGCATCAACACCGGTCGCAACCGGCTGGCCCAGCACGCGGCGTTGCTGGATGAAGTGGGCGAGCGTTATGGCGTATCTCCGCGTGTCATTGTGGCAATCTGGGGTATCGAAACCAACTACGGCAGTTTCACCGGTGGCACTGACGTGATCAGGGCGCTGGTGACGCTGGCCTATGATCCGCGCCGTGCTGAGTACTTCCGTGCAGAACTGCTGGCAGCGCTGCATATTCTGCAGGATGGTCATATCACTCACCCTGACATGAAGGGCTCCTGGGCGGGCGCCATGGGGCAGAGTCAGTTTATGCCCAGCAGCTTCCGCGACTTTGCTGTGGATTTTGATGGTGATGGGCGCCGTGATATCTGGACCACCGAGGCAGATGTGTTTGCGTCGATCGCCAACTATCTGGCGGCTGCCGGTTGGCGAGAAGGTGAACGCTGGGGCCGCGAAGTAGCGATTCCTGCAGACTATCACCAGCGGGCCGCGCAGTGGCAACAGGGCGATGTTGCGCATACCTGCAGTGTGCTGCGCCGCCACACCGTGCAGTTGCCGGTCAGTGAATGGCAGATGGCCGGTGTACGCCAGGCTGACGGCCAGGAGTTGCCAGCCGCCGCCATACCAGCCTCTATCGTGTTTCCTGATGGCCCGGATGGCAAAGCCTTTTTGACCTATCCCAATTTCAGGGCAATCCTGCGCTACAACTGCGCCAACAACTATGCACTGGCAGTGGCGACACTGGCGGACAGTTTTTAATCACTTTTTTCAGCTCCGCATGGAGCAGGGAGGGTAGCCGAAGTTGACAGAGTAAACACATCGAAAAATGAACAGCGCTAATCAGGAGACAATTGATTATGTCCAATGAATTTCAAGTAGTGTTTCATAATATCGATCCATCCGATGCGGTAAACGATGTCGTACAAAAGCGCATTGAGAAGTTACGACGTTTTAGCCATGACATTATTGGTGGTCGGGTGGTTCTGGATTCACCTCACAATAATCAGCATAAAGGCAAAGTCTACTCCGTCGCTATCGAAATACACACTGGCGGCAAACCGGTTGTAGTCACCCAGGAGCATCATGACAATCATGCTCACGAAGATTTATACGTTGCCATCCGCGATGCCTTTAATGCCGCGGAGCGACAAATAAAATCTGTCGATAAAAAGCACCGTAAAGAAGCCGTTCACAAAAATCCGGATGCCGTTGATGACGGCCTTGATGATGTGGTAGATGACGATTTACCTGAATATACCAGTGCCGTTGGCTAAGTCTGTTCTGTCTGCCAAACAGACTGCACACAAGGAGCCTGTCCACCGATGGGCTCCGCTTGCAATAAAATCAAACCCTTTCAGCACCGCCAAAACCCATTACAATGCTCGCATTAAATCAACGCGCAGGGAGTCAACACTGTCATGTCAGCCACCGATCAATTGACCGACTATCAGCAACTGGAACTTGAGGCTGCAGCCTTTCGCCATTTGTTAAAACATCTGGATGAAAACAAACAGGTGCAAAACATCGACCTGATGAATCTGGCCGGATTCTGCCGCAACTGTCTGGCAAAATGGTATGCCGCTGCGGCGGACGAGCGTGGCCTGGAGATTGGTTATGAAGATGCCAGAGCGCGTGTTTACGGCATGCCCTATGCCGAGTGGAAAGCGAAATATCAGACGCCCTGATGCCGGTCAGTCAAGGTGGATCAAGTCGGCTGGTTAGCCACGTTGAACATCTTGGTGCGCACCAGTCGTCGATAAGCGTTGGGTGTCACACTATGCTGTCGCTGGAATAGCCCGGTAAAGTAACTGACATCGTGGTAACCCACCGCAAATGCAATTTCTGCAATACTCAGGTTGCTGTGTTTTAACAGCTCACGCGCCTGATTGAGTCGCACCTCCTGCAGATACTCCACTGGTGTTTGATTGGCGGCCTGCCTGAAGCGCCGGTTGAATGACCTGACATTTAAACCAAACTGAGTCGACAGCGCCTGCATGCTGATCTCACACTGATAGTTTTTTTGCAGCCATTCCTGGATTTTAATGATCAGTTCATCATGATGACTGTCCTGCGGGTCTGCAGCCAGCAGGAGTGATTCATACGAACGTTTTATCTCGTGCATGAAGTGCCGCGCGACTTCATCCGCCACGGCGCTACTGAAAAGTTGCTCGACAAAATGCAACATCACATCGCGTACTGCGTTCACACTGCCCGTGCAATACAGCCTGTCTTTGTGAGTTATAAATTTTTTGCGTTCCAGTTTGATGGCCGGGTAGTGCGCGGCAAAGTCATCAAAGTAGCGCCAGTGGGTGGTGGCAGGTCGTTGGTCCAGCAAACCGGCCTCCGCCAGAAAGTAACTGCCAGTGCCTACGCTGCAAATGTCCGAACCGCCGGCATATTGCTGGCGCAACCAGTCAGCAGCCTCAGGAAACTGGCGCACCGCTGCGCGCGGGTTACCCCACAGCGCCGGGATAAACACCATCGTATTTTGTGTGTGGTCTGACAGATCGGCAGTGGGCTGCAACATCAAGCCGCCGCTCATGATCAACAGGCTGGAGGAATCACCTGCCACGGTTTTTAATTCAAGGCTTGGCTGGCGCTTATGGTGTTTAAGCCGGTGAATAGTATCCGCCGCGCTGAGCATTTCCAGCGGAATGGCGACACTGGAGCCCAGTGCTTGCGGGCAGACGAGGATGCTGATGCGTTTCATGGTGTCATGGTATACCGGATCCGGGCAGGTGGAGAAGTTCTGTGGGATACTGTGCCTGAGGGGTGAGCGATGAGAAAAAACCTGATTACCAAAGCCGGCATGCTGCGCTTGAAAGATGAACTGAATCAACTCTGGCGCGTAGAGCGACCCGAGGTCACCAAAAAGGTGTCTTGGGCCGCCAGTCTGGGCGATCGCAGTGAAAATGCCGATTATCAGTACAACAAAAAGCGCCTGCGCGAGATCGATCGCCGTGTGCGTTATCTGAGTAAACGCGTCGAAGAACTGCAAGTTGTGGAAGGATTACCTGACAATACAGGCAAGATTTTTTTTGGTGCGTTTGTGGAAGTGGAAAATGAAAACGGTGATGTGCACAGTTTTCAGATCGTGGGTTATGACGAGATTTTTGATCGTAAGGATGTCATCTCCGTCGACAGCCCAATGGCCATGGCCTTGCTGCAGAAAGAAGAAGGTGATGAGGTGATTGTCAGAACGCCAGAAGGCAAAGTTGTGTGGTATGTGAACAGGATTTCCTACATGTCGCCGGGGGCAGCGAGTTAAGTCACTGCCCCGGTAACATGGTGATCAGCCGTTACGACGCGCAAAGTCCGCCATAAAGTCCGCCAGGGTCTGGCATCCTGCAACCGGCATGGCGTTGTAAATCGAGGCGCGCATACCACCTACCACACGGTGACCTTTTAACGCATACAGTCCGTGACCCTGCGCTTCATCCAGGAATTTCTTATCCAGCTCGCTGTTGGCCAGCGTGAAGGTGATGTTCATCTGAGAGCGATGCGCCTTTTGTGCGGCACCACGATAGAAATCAGTGCTATCGATTGCGTCATAAATGATCTTGGCTTTGTGCGCGTTGATTTTTTCCATCGCCGGCACACCGCCCTGATCCTTCAGCCAATGCAATACCAGATTCATCATGTACACCGCAAAGGTGTTGATGGTGTTGGGCATGGAATGGTTCTTGGCGTAGGTGTCGTAGTTGAGCAGATTGGGCGTCTGCGGCATGGCGTGGCCGATCAGATCTTTGCGGATAATGACTGCTGCCATGCCTGACGGGCCAAGGTTCTTCTGCAGGCCGGCAAATACCAGGCCAAATTTGTTGTAGTCGATGACCCGTGACATCAACTCAGAGGTCATGTCTGCAACCAGCGGGATATCACCGGTATCGGGAAATTCATTCCAGCGCGTACCAAACAAAGTGTTGTTGCTGGTGATATGCACATAGGACGTATCCGCATCCAGTGTGGACACATCGTAGTCGGGGATATGATTGAAGTTGCTCGCTTCGCTGCTGGCAACCGTGACCGCCTTTCCATAACGCGCGGCTTCTTTGCGCGCGAGTACGGTCCAGTGGCCGCTTTCAATAAAGGCGGCTTTGTGTGCGGGTTTTAATGGCATCAGATTGAGTGGGATGGCGGCAAACTGCATCTGCGCGCTGCCGTGTACATACAGAATGTCAAAGTTTTCCGGCAGTCCGGCCAGTTCGCGCAGCAGGTTATCAGTCTCGGTCAGCAGCGCTTCAAATTCAGCACTGCGGTGACTGACTTCAATCACGGACATGCCAAGACCCTTCCAGTCCAGAAACTCTTCTTTGGCTTTTTCAAGCACGGGCAGCGGCAACATGGCCGGGCCGGCTCCAAAATTAAAAATGCGGTTCATCGTCAAATCCTTGCTAGCGGTTAGTTTAAAAATCAGGTTTCAAGTCGGGTTGGCGGTGTCCATGACGCCCTGCTGGCCTTATAACAAGGTCACCTTGATCACATCGTCGGTAGACGCAATTGCCTTTACCGCCTCTGGCGACGGCGTGCTGGCCAGATCAATCAGGTTGTAGGCGATGTCATCACGGCTTTTGTTAATCATGTCGACTACGTTTATGTTCTGCTCGGCAAGAATGGACAGGATTTTGCCCAACATACCGGGTACGTTTTTGTTACTGATGGCCATTCGTGTTTTTGCTGCGGCTCCTTGCACGCGGTCAAGCGTCAGAGCGGGGAAGTTCACGGAGTTGCGGATGTTTCCATTCTCGAGAAAATCCTTCAGTTGATCGGCAGCCATGATGGCGCAGTTTTCCTCGGCCTCTTCGGTGCTGGCGCCGATGTGTGGCATCAGAATGACATCGTCGCGGCCAATCAGTTCATGGCGCGGAAAGTCGCTGATATACATGCGCAGGGCGCCTGCTTCGAGTCCGGTCACGATGGCGGCTGTGTCAACAATCTCATCGCGCGAAAAATTTAGCAGGCACAGGCCGGGTTTCATTGCGGCCACCATGTCAGCGTTAATTAGTCCGCGTGTACTGTCGAGTACCGGCAGATGCAGGCTGACAAAATCGGAGCTTGCCAGCAGGGCACTGACATTCTCAATTTTTTGTACCTGATTCGGCAAACGCCAGGCGGCGTCCACCGACAGTGCAGGGTCATAACCCAATACTTTCATGCCCAGATTGATGGCCATTCCCGCCACCAGTGAGCCAATGGCCCCTAATCCGATAATGCCCAGGGTTTTGCCTGCCAGTTCATTGCCGGCAAAGCGCTTTTTCTCGGCCTCCAGCAGCTTGTTGAGTTCGGCGTGATCGGTTACATCACTGAGCGTCTCTACATAACGAATACCGGGGATGATGCCGCGTGATGCCAGCAGCATTCCGCTTAATACCAGCTCTTTGACGGCATTGGCATTGGCGCCCGGCGCGTTGAATACCACAATACCGCGCGCGGTGCAGTCAGGCACAGGGACGTTGTTGACACCGGCGCCGGCGCGCGCAACGGCTTTGATGGTTTCGCCAAGATCCTCGGTACCAAGTTTATGGCTACGCAGCAGAATGGCATCAGCATCTGTAATCTGTGCACCCACGGCGTAGCGGGTACCCGGGAAACGCTGAAGTCCCAGATCGGCAATCTGATTAAACGTTCTTATTTTATACATGATGGCTGTGGTCGCTCTGTCATAGCACGCCCTGTGTTTTGCCCTGAGCTGTGCGATTTCTGAAAAGCGCCTTTTATATCGTGAACGGCGACGAAAGGCCAGTTGCCAGTTAAGTCAAACCCGCTATCATGGCGGCTCACTGGCTTTCCAGCCGACTTTTTTGTGAGTAGTTATGGAAACATCCCGCTTCATTGCCGGCATCCCGGTTGATGTCACAACCGGGCAGATTCCGGTGCAACGGCTGCTGTGTCCGAATGCCGGAATGATGACCGGGCCCGGTACCAATACCTACCTGATCGGGAGTCGTGACCTTGCGCTGGTTGATCCGGGGCCCGCGCTGCCGGTGCACACTGAGGCGATCATGCGCGCTTTGGCGGGCAGGTCGTTAAAGTGGATTTTTTTCACGCATACCCACGGGGACCACTCGCCAGGCACACCCGCCTTACAGGCGCTGACCGGTGCGCAGTTGATCGGGCTGACGCCGCACGCCGATGCACAGTATCAGGATCGCAGTTTTATGCCGGATCGGCTCTTTGTTCACGACGAGCTCATCGCGTGTGATGGCTTCAATATCAGGCTGGTGCATACGCCCGGGCACGTGTCCAATCACCTGTGTTTTCTGCTGGAAGAAGATGGCATGTTGTTTACCGGTGATCATATTCTGCAGGGCACAACGCCGGTCATACTGCCACCGGATGGCAACATGACGGACTACATGAATTCTCTGGAGTACCTGAGAACTCTGCCGCTACGATCGCTGGCACCTGGGCATGGCGAGGTAATGACTGAGCCGGAGCAAATGATCAGCACACTGATCAGGCATCGCCAGCGGCGAGAACTCAAGATTGTCACTGCACTGGCGACGCTGAAGTCCTGTGTCCTGGATGAGCTGGTGTTGCTGGCCTACGACGATGTGCCTGCGCATCTGATACCGTGGGCCAAAAAGACCATGCTCGCGCATCTGTACAAACTCAACGATGAAGGCCGCGCCCGCATGATTGCTGCAGGACAGGCTTCTCAGCGTGGTCAGCCTGATGTGGAAACCATGATATGGGAAGCGTTGTGACCGATACGCCTTGGTTTGTTTACATGATCCTGTGTGGTGATCAAAGTTATTACACGGGTATCGCCAAGGATGTAAAACGTCGCTTTGACGAGCACCAATCCCAAGGCCGGTTGTGCGCGCGTTACCTGCGTGGTCGCTTGCCATTGATTCTGGTCTACACAACAGAGGTGGCCGATCGCGTTGCCGCCTTGCAACTTGAATACCGCATCAAGCAATTGCCGCGTTCAAAAAAGATCCAGTTGATCCAGGGTGAGCTGCAGCTGCACAGCGCCCCCTTCTGGGCTATAATGCCGGCCTTTTCACCGGACTGACTGGATTCGCACGCCCATGAGCGACATTTCCACCTACATGAATACGCTGGGGGCACAGGCTCGTGCTGCATCCCGCGTCATGGCTGCCGCGACAACAGCGACCAAAAATGCTGCTTTGCTGGCCATGATCGAAGCCGTTGAATCGGGTCGTGCAGAGCTGGAAGCCGCCAACCAACGCGATCTGCAGGCGGGTCGTGACAAAGGTCTGGATGCGGCGATGCTGGACAGGCTGGCGCTGACACCGGCACGCATCGACGGCATGATTGAAGGGCTTCGACAGGTGGCTGCGCTGCAGGATCCGGTGGGTGAAGTGACCGATATGCGATTTATGCCCAGCGGTATTCAGGTTGGCAAAATGCGGGTGCCACTGGGCGTGGTGGGTATCATTTATGAATCCCGCCCCAATGTGACCTGTGAAGCAGCGAGTCTGTGTCTGAAATCGGGAAATGCCACCATTTTGCGCGGTGGTTCAGAGGCCATTCACTCCAATCAGGCGATCGCTGGATTTATTCGTGCAGGCCTGGCCAAAGCGGGTTTGCCCGCGCAGGCAGTGCAGGTGGTTGACACTACCGACAGAGCTGCCGTCGGTTTATTGATCACCATGCCGCAATTTGTAGATGTGATTGTGCCCCGCGGTGGCAAAGGTCTTATTGAGCGTATCAGTGCTGAGGCGCGGGTCCCGGTGATCAAACATCTGGATGGCAATTGCCACGTGTACATTGATGATGGCGCGGATCTGCAGAAGGCAGTCAGGGTAGCGCTGAACGCCAAAACCCAGCGCTATGGCACCTGCAATACCATGGAAAGCCTGTTGGTGGCTGAGTCAGTCGCGGCTCAGGTACTGCCGTTGCTGGCGGCTGCCTATGCGCCGCACCATGTTGAACTGCGCGCCTGCGAAAAATCATTGCCCTTGCTGCCTGGTGCAAAACCCGCACAGGAACAGGACTGGTTTGAAGAATACCTAGCCCCGGTGCTGGCAGTGAAAGTGGTTGCCGGACTGGATGAGGCGATTGCGCACATCAACAAGTACGGCTCAGCGCATACCGAATGCATCATTACGGAAGACTTTCGTCGCGCCCAGCGCTTTCTGCGCGAAGTGGATTCCAGTTCAGTGATGGTGAATGCGTCGACCCGGTTTGCTGACGGATTTGAATATGGTCTGGGTGCCGAAATTGGCATCTCCACCGACAAGTTGCACGCGCGTGGTCCGGTTGGACTGGAAGGACTGACTTCTCAAAAGTATATCGTGATCGGAGATGGCCACATCCGCACGTAAGGGTATCTGCATGCAAAGACGTATCGGGGTCATGGGTGGCATGTTTGACCCGGTTCATCTGGCACATCTTGCTGTTGTAAAACAGGTGTTAAACACCCTTGAGCTGGATGTTGTGCATATGGTGCCCTGCGCTGTGCCCAATCACCGCGGGCAAGCGGGTGCTTCGGGAGCGCACCGAGTGCGGATGTTGTCTTTGGCGGTAGCTGATGAACCGCGGCTGGTGGTTGATCAGCGCGAGTTACAGCGGCCGGGCGTTTCCTACATGGTTGATACCCTCAACTCATTTGCGCAGGAATTTCCAGATGCGGCGCTGGTTTATATTCTGGGGTTAGACAGCTTTTTGTCATTGCCCGGGTGGCATGAGTGGCAGCGATTGATTGATATTTGTCATTTGTGTGTGACGGGTCGGCCGGGTGTAGCGGGTGAAATGCCTGCTGCACTCGCGGAAGAGGAAGCCCGGCGTCGGGTGAGCAATGTGACTGATCTGTTCAGTCAGCAAGCTGGAAAGCTGATCTATATGGACAATCTGGACCTTCCGGTATCGTCCACGGCCATCAGACAAGCGCTGGCGCAGGGTGAAATGCCTGCACAGCTACCGCTATCCGTGCAAAGGTATATTCTTGAGCACAGGCTTTATTTTTAATTTTTGTCAGTATCTGAATAAACGGATGCTGCAGTCAGGAGCAATACATAATTGAATACTGAACAAATCAGTGAACTGGTTGTTGACTCACTGGAAAATATCAAAGGCCAGCATATTGAAGTATTTGACGTGCGCAGCCTGACACCCATCACTGATTGCATGATCATCGTCACCGGAACGTCCAGTACTCATATCAAAGCCATGGCAGACGAAGTGGTTGTGAATGCCAAAAAGGCCGGTGTGCCGGTCCAGGGTATCGAAGGTCGCGGCCAGGCTGATTGGGTCTTGGTCGACCTGGGTGATGTGATTGTGCACCTCATGTTATCTGCAACGCGGGCGCTTTACCGTCTTGAGGACCTGTGGAATATGAAAGCGCTGGTACCGGCCAGTCAGTCGGATATGCCGTGAAGATCAACCTGATTTCTGTCGGGACCCGCATGCCAGATTGGGTGCAGGAAGGGGTGCTGGAGTACAGCAAGCGCCTGCCCGCGGAATTCAGCCTGCATTGCATCGAAGTGCCCTTAGGTAAACGCAGCAAAAACTGCGATACCCAGCAAGCCATGCGTCAGGAAAGTGAGGCGCTGCTTAGTCGATTATCGGCGCGCGACTATGTGGTGGCGCTGGATGTGTTGGGGCGCTCGCTGAGTACCGAAGCCATGGCTGCGCGGGTCGGCGCAATCCGCGATGACGGCAGGCACCTCAGTCTGTTGGTGGGTGGGCCTGATGGGCTCAGTTCGGAGTGCCTGCAGCGCGCAGACGAAAAGTGGTCGCTGTCGGCGTTAACATTGCCACATCCGCTGGTGCGAATTGTGCTGGCCGAGCAGATTTACAGGGTATGGAGTGTGCTGTCAGGGCATCCCTATCATCGGGCGTAAAAACAGTTTTTCGTGGAGTCTGGACAGAATTAGAAACCCATGTAAACTTATCTTCCAAATACCTGTCCTATAAGCAATTCAAGCGTTTTTTTCAGGCAGGTAGTTGAGCCGGGTGGCATGGTCAAAAAATTCAGGTTAGATGCACATAAGCATGAAATCCAGATTTTCAACCGACGCTTGTTTGTAGCAGGCGGGTTTGTCTGCCTGTTGGCGATCATCCTGATTGGCTGGATGATCAATCTGCAGTTTTTTAATCATGTTTACTACTCGGAACGCTCTGAAGGCAATCGCCTTCATTCGCAGTTTATTCCGCCTACCCGGGGTTTGATCTACGATCGCCAAGGTGTGCTCGTGGCGGATAACAGGCCTATTTTTAACCTCACCGTTGTGCGTGAGAATGCTGCTGACTTTGAAAAGTCTGTTGAACTATTGCGCCGGGAAATCGGCTTGACTGAAGAAGACCTGGAAGAGTACCAGACACGTCTCAGTCGCCGTGCTGTGCCGCACACCTCTGTTCCGCTGAAGTTTCAGCTCACCGATAATGAAATAGCGCATATCGCGGTTAATCAGCATAAGTTGCCTGGTATCACCGTCGAAGCTCAGTTGGTGCGCTACTACCCGTACGGTGAATCGATTGCGCATGCCCTTGGTTACGTCTCTGAAATCAACCGTGACGAACTCCTCACCATGTCTGAGGAGGAGGTGCGCGACTACCGCGGCACCCATCAGATTGGCAAAACCGGTATCGAAAAAACCTACGAAGACTTCATGCATGGCAGCGTGGGTTTTGAGACTGTCGAAAAAAACAACCGTGGCCGTGTGACGCGCGTGCTGGGTCGCACGGACCCCGAGCCTGGCCGTGATTTGCAGTTGCATCTGGATGTCTCGCTGCAACTGGCTGCTGAGGCTGCGCTGGGCGACCGTCGCGGCGCAATTGTGGCAATTGATCCGGCGACCGGAGGAATTCTGGCGATGGTCAGCAAACCCGGTTACGACCCCAATCTGTTTGTGACCGGCATTTCCCGCGACCAGATGGCAGAACTAAATAGCTCCCGGCATTCACCGATGTTCAATCGTGCTGTCAATTCGCGGGTGCCAGGATCAACAATCAAGCCGTTTATCGGTTTGGCGGGTCTGTATCACGGTATTGTTACACCAGAAACCATGATTGCCGACCCTGGGTTTTACAGGTTGCCGGGTCGGGCGCGACCCTATTACGACTGGACGTGGTGGGTGGATAAATCCGGACATGGGCCGGTTGACCTGGAACGGGCGATTTATCAGTCCTGTAACACCTATTTCAGTCATGTAGCCGTCGAGATGGGCATTCAGGGTATCCATGACTACCTGTTGACCTGGGGCTTTGGGGCAAACGCCAGTATTGATGTGCCAGAAGCCAATCGCGGTATCGTGCCTTCACCGGCATGGAAGCGGGCAGTCAAAAACGAGCCTTGGTATCCAGGCGAAACCCCTGCAGAGGGCTTTGGTAACGGTATGTTCCAGGCGACCACTCTGCAGATGGCCAGTGCCGTTGCTACCATTGCCAATCACGGTGTGATGAAACGTCCACGCTTTTTGAAGGCGGTGAATGATGGTACTGACGAATTTTCTGACATCCTCTTTGACGGTGAGGAAATGTCGCAGCCACTTTTACCGTCTGCAGAGGATCTGGCTCTGGTGCGTCGTGCCATGGAGCACACCGTCAGCAAGCCTTATGACCGGAATCTTCGCCGTCAGGAAGGTACCGCGTATCCCTTTGTAGCGGGTGCGGAACCGCTGGCTTACCCGATGGGCGGCAAATCAGGTACCGCGCAGGTTGTGGGTGTGCAGGTCGATGCTAGTGGCAATCGGATAGAACCCGATCAGATCAGTGATGAGCATTTGAATCACGCGATGTTTATTGCCTTTGATGCTTCTGCGCAATCGAGAATCGCAGTCGCAGTGTTTGTGGAAAATGGCGAGGGTGGCAGTTCGGTTGGTGGGCCGTTGGCCAGACAGGTTCTTGATGCCTATATGCTGCCAATACTCGAGAAAGAGGCCGCCGGGCGGGAGAGCATATTACTGACAAGCGGACCGTAACACGTTAACATCCGCGAGCTTTAACAAGGGCTCGCTTTCCAGAACCCGAACTTAAGAGAACGTGCTTTGAACCTTAAATTATGTCTCCTGTCATCCAGCGTGCTGTTGCTGGCAGCCTGTCAAAGTGCATCTGTCCCGCCGTCTTCATCAGCGCCCGTTGCCAACGCCGGTCGATACAGTATCTCGCAGGACCGCGCACCATCGCAGGCTCTGGATGTCTCTCAGATCCGCGAAGTCATCCCGGTTCCGCTTAATCGCACCATGGCTGGAAACCGCTCTCCTTATACCGTTAATGGTCGCAGCTACCGTGTTATGCAGACCGAAGAGGGCTTTCAGCAGACGGGTCTTGCGTCATGGTACGGCGAAAAATTTCACGGCCATCAGACGTCCAACGGCGAAATTTTTGACATGTATCAGGTCTCGGCAGCGCATACCGGGTTGCCTATCCCGAGTTTTCTCCGGGTAACCAATCTGGAGAATCAGCGCAGTATTGTTGTGAGAGTGAACGATCGCGGGCCTTTCCATAATGACAGGATTATTGATCTGTCCTATGCGGCCGCTTACAAGCTGGGTTTCTCCAATCAAGGCACAGCGTTGGTTCATATTGAAGCGATAGTGCCTTCGCAGAATGTC
>JBFZEG010000015.1:0-9049 GCA_041306975.1 Gammaproteobacteria bacterium
CGACGACGCGCAGCGCCGATGTCACGTTTGGCATCGGCAACCTGTAGTCGTGGGCTATATTCCAGCGCTGCGGTGAAAAAATCTTCCAGGGTCTGGCCAATACCGGTTTCCAGGGCGCTGCTGCTTTCGTTTTGCGATTCAACTGTCTGGGACAACGCCGCCATTGGCGAATAAGCGCCAAGTGCCGCAATCAACAACAGACTGGCGGGAGTGTTTAAAACGAATGGGGACACGCGTTTCATAGTCATCAGTCTTCTATAAAGCTGCGCGCCATCGCACTTGTTAAGGGTTTCATTAGGTACTGAACCAATGTGCGCGAACCGGTAGAAATAAACACATCCGCCGGCATTCCAGGTATCAGTGTCAGACTGCCGAGGTCTCTCAATCCTTCCGGGGTGACCTCCACGCGAGCACTGTAATAGGCCATTCCAGTGTTCGGATCTGCGAGTGCATCGGCAGACACGTTAATGACATTTCCGAATATGTTGGGTACCGAACTGGAGAAACTTGAAAAACGCACCATTGCTTCCTGGCCGATGGCGACGCGATCAATGTCCATAGGAGAAATGCGCGCCTCGACAATAAGCTCCTCGTTTTGCGGCACGATGTCAGCCAGCGGCTGACCTGGCGGCACCACACCACCCACCGTATGAACCTGCATGCCGTTGACTATGCCGTCGACTGGAGCGGTGATAGTGGTGCGCTGCACAATGGATCGCAAGGCGGTCAGCCGCTCATTCGCATCTTTAAGTCCGGTTTGCACTTCAGCCAGTTCATTGGCAACCCCGTTCTGAAACTCACGCTCTTGTTGCAGAATCTGCAAACGCGTCTCGCCAATTTCAATTTCAGTTGATGAAATATTGGCGGTCAATTCAGCGGCTTCGCCACGCAACTGCGCGGCATTGCGCTCCAGTTCACGTACTCGGTTTTTATCGGCAAAACCTTCAACTAACAACGACTGCACATCGCGCAATTCCTCTGCAAATGAGTCTGCAAGATCCTGTTTGCTTTGTTGCAGGGCGCGCAGACCGCCCAAGCGGGATTGCAACTGACCGATGCGCTGTTCCAGAACTTCAACACTGCCATCCAGTGCCGCTTTGCGGGTCAAAAAAACTTGAGTTTGTGATGAAATTTCCGACTCGGCGTTTTGAGCAAGCGTTGACAAGTCTGCAGGGAAGTTAATTTGCTCAAGGCCATCGCGCTCAGCAATCAATCTTGCCTCCATGGCACGCATCGCCAGGTACTGCAGGTTGGTAATTTCCAGTTGCGCCAGGGGTTGAGTGTCATCAAGGATCAGCAACGCATCGCCTGCCCGCACCTGATCACCATTGCGGGCAACTATTTCTTTAACAATGCCGCCTTCCAGATGCTGAACCAGCTGGCGGTTGGAGCGTACCGTCACCGAGCCAGGTGCATGCGCAGCACCCTCAATCGGTGCGACGGATGCCCAGATACCAAACACGCCAAACACCAGAAAAAACATCAGTAGTCCGATGTTTTTGGGCTTGTTCATGGAGGTGATCACCGCACTACCGGATGCTTTGTCGCTGGCAACGACGCTTGCCTGTTCGCCGGCTAGTTTATTTGAATGTTCGATTATCCGTGCCACTGTCAATATCCACCCTACAAAAATTACGTTGGCAACTTTACTTTAAAAGTAGCTGTCGAAAAATGATCTATGCGCGTTTAGCTTCGCCTTGGGCCATCAGACTCGCGAGCACCTGGTCGCGCGGCCCAAAAGCAACTGGCGAGCCATCTTTCATCACCAGCAACTTGTCCATGCTGTGCAGGACCATGGTGCGGTGCGAGATTACAATGACTGTGCAACCCTCTGCCTTGATGCGCAGCAGTGCCTGGACCAGCTCACGCTCGCCCTGGTCGTCGAGATTAGAATTTGGTTCATCCAAGACCAATAATGTTGGCTTGCCGTAAACGGCCCGTGCCAGACCAATACGCTGGCGTTGACCGCCAGATAGTGCGCCGGAGTTGCTGCCGATTACTGTGTCGTAACCCTGTGGCAGACGTAAAATCATCTCATGCACACCGGCCATTTGAGCAGCCTCGACAATTGCTTGAGAGTCAATCGGCCCAAACCGACAGATATTTTCCGAGATGCTGCCGTCAAACAGTTCAATATCTTGTGGCAGGTATCCCACATAGGGCCCCAGCTCCGTGCGCTTCCAGGTGCTGATGTCGGCGCCGTCCAGTCTCACCTTGCCATTGGCCGCCGGCCAGATACCCAGGATAGCGCGCGCAAGCGTCGATTTGCCCGAGGCACTGGGGCCGACTATACCCAAAGCTTCACCGGCTGACAGTTCAATGTTGACGCCTTGCACAACGGGTGTCCGTGACCCGGGCGGGACAATCGCCACTTGCGACAGGCTTAGATTTCCCTTGGGCGCCGGCAGGGTCATGGTGTCTTTCTCGGCTTGGATATTCTCCAGCAGTTGGCCCAGACGCTCATACTGGGCTCTGGCGACAGAAAAGCCTTTCCAGGTGCCAACCAGAATATCGATTGGCGCCAGTGCGCGTCCCAACAGCATAGAGCCGGCAATCACCATGCCAGGGGAAATTTGTTGCTGAAGGGCAAGTAATGCACCCAAGCCAAGAATGAGGGATTGCACTGCCATACGGAAGGTTTTGGAAAGACTGGTCAGTCCGGCTGCTGACTGGCTGGCCTCGGTTTGCAGAACCAACACTTCGTCAGACTGCTTCTCCTGCTGGTTGCGGATATTGTTACCCATGCCCATCGCAGCAATTACTTCGGCGTTACGCAGACTGCCATTGATCTGTGCGCCAACGCGGCTTGCCTTGGTATTGGCATCCTTTAACTTTTTGGTCGTGACCATTTCTGTGGCAAACGCGAACGTTACCATCACTATGCCGGCAACAATTGCCACAATCCCAAACCAGGCGTGAAACATAAACATCACGCCGACATAAATCGGGAACCATGGCGCATCAAAAAACGCAAATATGCCGTTGCCGGTCAAAAACTGCCGCAAATTAGATAGATCAGACATGGCCTGATTACTGCTGCCGGTATTGCCGGTGTAAAGCGCATTTTTAAACGCGGCATCAAAAACTCGTGTGCGCAATTTGTGTTCAATGCGGTTACTGGCACTGATCAGAATCATGGATCGCACCCATTCAAACCCGCCCATCGCCAGGGTCAGAAACAACATCAGCAGCGTCAGCATGGTCAGTGTTGGCAAGCTGCCGCTGGTCATCACCCGGTCGTAAACCTGCAGCATGTAAAATATCGGCACCAGCATCAGCAGGTTCACCGCTGCACTGAATAATCCGGCGTACATAAAATAACTGCGTATCGACTTAAGTGCGTCGGCGAGTTCGGGGAAACCCCCAGTCTTCTTGGTATTGTTCATCAGATAATCTTCGTCAGTGGTACTTTTTCAGACTTTCAACAAGACTCTATTGTTGTGATCAACACTTCCGTATTCAAGTCTGGCTTCAAGAATGGCGTGATTATATACCTGCATATTGAAAAAAGACTAATGAGCAGGATTGCTTACCGCAATGAGTGTGACCGCAGTCACAGCTCTTCAGAGCCGTCAGCCAATCGCTTCAGCGCTGCAGAATCACTGACGTGCAGCAGGCTGGTGCCGTCGCGACGGACAATATTGCGGGTCTGCAGGATCTGAAAAACACGGCTGACAGTCTCGCGGCTAAGGTTCAGCATAATGGCAATTTCCATATGCGTAGGTGGATTGTTAATCACGCTGGACTGCAGATGCTGTCTGGCATCGTCTGATACCAGCAGCCACAATTGACAGCATACGCGCTGGCTGATGTTGGGTAGTCCGAGCAAAGACCGTTGGCGGGTTAACTGCCGGACGCGAGCTGCCAGCCTCTGTCCCAGCAGTTTCAGAAGCATGGGATTTTCCATAGTGACCAGCCGCAGGCTTTCCATCGGCACAAACACAGTCACGGCGGCGGTCAGGGCGATGACAAATTCCGGCTGCGGGCCGTGGTCAAACATCCCCAGCTCTCCGCAAAAGTCGCCGGGCTCCACGAAATAAAGACCAACTTCGCGACCATCGATTGTGAAATCGACGCCCTGCAGGCGGCCCTCAAACAGAAAACACACAAATTCCTCTCGGACACCGGCTGTCATGACCACGCCCCGGCGCGCGAACTTGCGCACCTCAGACTTTTGGGCGAGGCGTGCAAGGGTCGCTGATGGCAGAGGCTTCAGGCTGGGAAATGCACTGAGAAGCTCAGGAGTTACCTGCATGAAAGTGTTTTTCCGGAGTTTGACCTCAAAAACGGCTGATTCTGTAAAATGCCGAGCTGAGTCATTATAGTAATCGCGCCCGGAATAGCAAATTCACGCGAATGGCTGTGGTAAACAGCGGTATTATGTGACTGTAGTCACTCAGCTAAACGGGTATGCCGGTTACGATTCGGTCCTATGCTCAATCGAGGTTCGTGCTCATGAAGCCACATCCAGACAACACTATTTTGACAGCAGTGCAAAAGCGCCGGCTGCTGACATGCTGCGTTGCCCTGATTTTGTCGGGTTCGCTAACCTCAGCAGCCATTGCCCAGTCTGGGGCCGCTGATGCCGGCAGCCTCGCGGTTTCTGTTTCTGCTGAGTTTCTTCCGCCGGTTGGTGAAGTCAGCTTGGTACTGGGCAGAGCCTGGATTGAGAGTGCTGGGCAGCCACGGACCATGATAGCTCCAGGTACATTGGTGCGTGCCAGCGATCGGATTCAGACCGAGTCCAACGGCCATGTTCATATACGTTTTATTGACCAGGCTCTGGTGAGCGTGCGTCCCGATAGCCTTCTGGAAATTGTCCAGTATGATTTTCTGGCGGATCAGCCAGGCGAGACCTCAATCAAGCTTGATCTAAAAGAGGGCGTTACCCGCTCAATTTCCGGTAGAGGCGCCAGTTCGGCTCGAGAACGTTTCCGTCTGAATACGCCGATCGCTGCGATTGGTGTGCGCGGGACTGATTTTGTGGTGAGCGCCAGCCAGCAGTCTGTGCGAGCGGCTGTGAATGAAGGCGTGATTGTTATGGCGCCTTTCTCCAGCGAGTGCAGTGCGGATACCTTTGGCCCTTGTCTATCAAATGCCATAGAGCTGAGCGACAGTTCCCTGCAGGTACTGGAGATGCAAAGCGCCGGCGGCGTGCCTGAATTGCTGCCGGCAACGCTGGAGCGCGATCCTGACATGATGCGCGACGAGGTTGCGCTCGCGCTCGCGGTGCAAGAGCAGCCGCCACAGGCCGACGAAAAAATCGCGGCGACTGAAGTCTTTCTTGAGACAGTTACCTCCAAGCGTGTCCAGCAGGAAGTTGCCGTTGCTGCGCCGGTCACGCCGCCGTCAGTGACGCCACCTCCCGTTGTCGTGACGCCGCCGGTAGTACTTCCAGTAACGCCGCCTGATTTTACACCGGTGGCACCCGTGCCTGTGCGAGCACTGACAGACCGCAATCTGGTGTGGGGACGTTGGGGCGCCGGCCAGGGTGATCTGGAAAAACTGACGATGGCTTATGTCGATGTCAGGCAAGGCCGTGATGTGACGGTAGGTAACAATGATTACGTGTTGTTCCGCGACGGCGATGGTAAGACCCGTGTTCAGCAAGGCTTGGGCCCTGTGAGTTTTGCGTTACACAGCGCACAGGCGTTCTACCACTCCGCGACCGGCGTGGTGGCAATGACCGTCAAGGGTGGAACGCTGGACATCAATTTTAATACCAGCAGTTTTGCGACCGAATTGAATATGAGTCACAGCCTGACCGGCGATGTCAGTTTTATCGCCAACGGCTTAATCTATGAGGGTGGTTACTTCTACACGCGATCTGAAACCGAGCGCATGGCAGGGGCAGTCAGTCTGAATGGTGCGGAAGCGGGTTATTACTTCGAGAAACAGCTCGAAGCCGGCGGCATTCAGGGTCTGACTCTGTGGGATAAGCGCTGATCATGATTCTTGTGCGTCAACTCATTCAACAATTTAACCCCCTGTCGCTAGCATTGCGGCTGTTGCCCGGACGTGGTCGATTGCTGATGCTGGCGCTTGCCGGCATCACTACCTTGATGATGATGGGGTTTTTAGGTGGCAGCCTGATCATTGTTGAAGAGCGCCTTGGCGCACAAGGCTGGGTATTGTTTCCGGAAGACGTGCCGGAAGAGCGCGTTACCATCGTCGCAATTGACGAGCAGAGTCTGGCTGAGATTGGGCCGTGGCCGTGGTCGCGCAACGACATGGCGCGACTGGTAACGTCACTGAACGCTGCCGGTGTGCAGCTGCAGATCCATGACATCGTTTATCCCGAGCCTCGCGAAGGCGATGACGCTTTTATTGCAGCACTGCAGGCCAGCCGGGGGGCGGTGATTGCTCAGGTGCCGGTTTTGCAGTCGGCGCAACAGGTTCAAACCGGGTTGATGACTCATGCGCTGACAGGCGTCAGCTGTGCTGCCAGCAGTTCAGCCACCAGTTTTATTGCCCCTCATAGCGGATTTGCCACAATTGCCAAAGGCCACATTGCGCCACTGGTTGATTCCGACGGTTCTATCCGCAAAATCCCGGCATTTGTCTGCGTGGATGGCCAAGCCTACCCAACGCTGGTGATCAGCGCCTTGTTGCAGGCGACACAGGCAACAAGCTGGCAGGCGTCTGTCACGGAGGGTGACGGCTGGTTCGGTGCAGATCAGGTGCTGCGTCTGCAGGCTTACCCCGGACTTGATATTCCGCTGGACGCCGAAGGCAACATCCGGATTTCCTATCAGGATCTGCCCGAAAATTTTATGGCAGTCTCTGCCGCCGACGTGATGATGGGGCGCATAGAACCAGGCCTGCTGGAAAACGCCTGGGTTCTGGTTGGCGCAACGGCCTTTGGTATGGGTGACATTGTGCCGACACCTTACAACGGCTCAGCACCGGGTGTTGAGTTGCAGGCGCGTTTGCTCGGTAGCCTGCTGGATACCACCATGCCGTATGAGCCGCGTGGCAGTGAATCATTGCTAATGTTGCTGACAGGTCTGTTTGCAGCGGCGTTATATGGTCTGGCGGGTGCCCGTGAGCGATTCTCGGCGTATGCATTGCCAGTTGCCGGCTTACTGTTGCCACTGCTGGCGTTAGCGTTACATTGGCAGTTGCTGGTCAGCCAGCAGTTGTGGTTAGGCTGGGTAATGCCTTCTTTATACACCTTGGTTGCGGCCAGTCTTTTGTTGCTCCTGGAGCAAAGCCGTATCCGCGCCGAGCGCAGCCGCATTTTTGGTAACCTCAACAGCTACCTGCCCAGTGATGTGGCCCGCGAGATAGCCTACTCACTGCCAAGTTCCAGCATTAATGCCAGGCGCTGTGATGTCACGTTGCTCAGCGCAGATCTGCGCAATTTCTCTGCCTTTGGTGAGGCTCGCCCGCCAGAAGAGTCCGCTGCGCTGCTGCATTTCTTTTTTGTGCGTGCAACAGATATTGTCGAACGCCATGGCGGACGCATACAGGAATTTAAAGGTGATGGCCTGCTCGCGGTATGGGATGGTCAGAACGAGATCAGCGCCCGCGCCTCACTTGCCGCAGCGCAGGAGATGCTCGACGCCATTCATCGCGATATGCCCCGACAACCACCCTCAGGCCTTGAGCCATTGGCACTGGGTATTGGTATTGAGCAGGGTCCGGCACTGATGGGTTCTATTGGGCCTGCACAGCGCCGTACCCATACCTTGTTGGGTGACACTGTAACCATCGCTTTGCGCATACAGGAGATGACCGCTGAATTGTCACAGCCGATTCTGTTAGGCGAGAGTGTAGCGCGTCAGTTAATCGACCTGAAGCCAGAGTCTCAGGGCAGCTTCCTGTTAAACGGACTGCGCATTCCCCACACCTTGTTCGCCCCTGCTAATGACGAGACCACCCAGCGCCGTGCACGTCATGAGCAGCTGAATCTTAAGGTCATTTCAGGTGGCCGCAGTTAATATGCAGCAATCCGTTGTTACCCGTGCGGTGCTGCCGGTCCAAACACGGGTGTCAGCAAAACGGGTATCAGCAAAAGACGTGTCCTAAAAACAGTTACCACGGATATGAAGATTGCTTAGCGTCCGACGAATCAAGATAATTGGGACATGGTAAATCGCACTCCCCAAGATAATCAGTCAATCTCGCGGAATAGAGTGCGACGCTCTGCTTTGACGCCGCACATGCAATTTAATGGGTTTGTTTTGCTGCTGCCTGGTTTGCTACTGATGGCTCCAGCACCGCTGGTGCTGGCGCAAATAATCGAAACGCAGCAGTCAACGACGCTTGAGCAACCACCTAGTTCTCAGTCACTCATTCTGACGTGTCCCGATCTTGCCCACTTCTACCCAGGCACTGCCACCAACTGGCAAGTGATGCACCAACAACTGTCGGCGCTAATGCCAGGATGCCTTCAAAGTTCTGAGTATTTTGCGTTACTGGGCGCAGCGCTGCTTAACATAGGCAGTCTGTCAGATGCGCTGGAGGCATTGGAAAGAGCACTGCTTCTCGACCCCGGCAATGGTGGTGCGCAGATTGATTATGCCGAAGCGCTGTTCCGTCAGGGTCAACTATTTTCAGCACTTGAACTGAATCAGCAAATTCTGGCGCGCGATGATGTCCCTCAGTACCTCAACCCCATGCTGCAACAGCGCCAGAATGACTGGCAGGGCATGACCCGGCAGATGAGTGTGACCGGCGACTTGATGGCCGGTTACGACATCAACCTGAATGGAGCGCCTTCCCCGGATCAGATCACGCTGACCTTGTCTGGAGACTCTGTTGTGCTGCCACTGCGTGAACAATACCAGCCGATAGAGGGCGCTTACGCAAATCTACGTCTCAGCGCTCGTTACCGCCAGCTTGCCCCTGAGCATCAGCACAATTTGTCGGTTGATCTGCGTGGCCGCGTCAGTAAAGACCAGGATTCAGATCTGTTGCAGCTGGATACCCGCTACGCGTTTATCAATCCGGAGCAGGACAGGAGTTGGCAGCTCAGTACAGGTATGAGCCATCTGTTTTTTGGAGGCAGCCCGCTATACACCGCCACCGAGGCCGGAGCGCGCTA
>JBFZEG010000081.1:0-5350 GCA_041306975.1 Gammaproteobacteria bacterium
AAGGAATCTGCAATCAATGCGTCAGGTGAGCTGGTTGCGCATGTTGTCATCAACGAATTACCGTATTCAGAAATTCTCACCGCCAACTATATGATGATGAATCCGTTGCTGAACCAGTACCTGGGAGGCACGGCAACATTCCCGCCAGGGGCGGGTGACAATGATTTTCTGCCCTCAAAAATCACGCAGTTTTACTTTCCCCAGCAACTTGTCAGATCGCCTGAGCGTGAATTTTTTGGCAGTGTCGAGGCCGGTCACAAAGTGCTGAGCATGGGAACGCCGTTGGCAGACTACCCGCACGCCGGATTACTGACTGATTTCGGAATGCTCAGCCGTTACCCCACCACGGCCACCAATCGCAACCGTGCGCGCGCGCGCTGGACGCTGTTCCATTTTCTCGGCATCGATATCGAAAAGTCGTCACAGCGCCCTCTGGATGAGGCAACGCTATCCGATCGTAACAACCCCACCATGAATAATCCAAACTGCACGGTGTGTCATGCCGTGCTTGATCCGGTTGCCGGCGCGTTCCAGAACTGGAGCGAATGGAACATGTACCGTGAAAACGGCAACGACACTCTCGACCGGTTTTACAAGAATCCAGGCGATGGAACAGTCTCGCCGTATCGGCAGGGTGATTTATGGTACCGCGATATGCGGCTTCCCGGATTATTCGAAACCACGCTCACCAGCCGCGACGCGACCTTGCGCGAACTGGCGAACACGATTGTGCGCGAGCCCGCGTTTTTGACGGCCGCGGTACGCTTCTGGTGGCCTGCACTGTTTGGTGAAAATCTTGTGGTGCTGCCCAGTGTTGAGTCTGACGAAGGGTTTGCTGAAAAAAGCGCTGCCTATGCCGCGCAACAAGCATCGGTCGCCGCATTTGCGCGGGTGCTGGGGGAACGTGGCAATGCCAAAGATATGCTGGTCGAGATGATGATGTCGCCCTGGTTTACCGCTCAGTCAGCAACACGCCATGAGTTGCGTGCGGTGCAGCTGCAAGCGAATCTGGGCGCCCCCCGCTTGCTCGGGCCTGAGCAATTAGCAGCCAAAACCCTGGATGTGACGGGTGTGAACTGGCGCACAAACACTAGCCCGTCAGGCCGAATCTGGTCAGACTACGATAACATGCGCGTCATGCTGGGCGGCATTGATTCCATCGCAGTTCTGGAGCGAGCCAGCGTGCTGACGCCCACTATTTTTGCGGTACAGCAAGCCATCATGGCCGAGGTCTCTTGCCCCGCGGTGGTCAAAGATTTTGCAATGCCGACATCCAAGCGGCGACTGTTTAACCTCGTTGATCCCACCGTTACACCGCTGGCACTTGCCAGTGCCACCGTGGATGTCAGCGCCCGGTCGCGCACTGAATGGCAGGAGATCAAATTACCGGCGACGATTCCGGCCATCGGCGCCAACATCAACATCAGTTTTGCCAACCCGTACTGCGATTACGACGGCGTGAAGTGCCGCGAACAGCGGGTGCTTTACATGCAAGGGGTCACCTTGCGTCACGCCTCCGGCGCCCTGCAACGATTTGTGATGAGCTCACCCGAGATCTCGGTGCGCGGTGAGCACTGCTACGTGCAAGGGACTGAGGCCGTATTTTACTCGTCTTGCAACATGACGCTGGCGGTCAAACTAGACAACCCTCACGACATCGAGATCATCGCGCATGTCTCCGCACAACAGGCGCCTTCTAAACCAGAGCCTGTGCGAGCAACCATAGAAGTGGTCAGCCAAGGCGATATTCTCACGGTATCATCACCTAACTCGCGCGTCATCAAAGAGCAGATTGCTGCGCTGGTTGATGACTTTCACGGGCGCACATTGGCGGTTGATTCACCTGAGGTGCAGCAGATATACGCCTTGTTTGTGGTCGCGCTGGAAACCGCACGCTTGAGTGGCAAACAAAATATCGACGTATGCCATTGGTACACCGATGGCAATTTCTTGAGCGATCTGCTGCCGCCCGCACAGCTGTCACTGGCGCGCCGCCCATCATCCGACAGTGATTGGTGGCAGGACGACTGGAACTATCTGGGCCCGGTCATGCAACCGTGGATGGCGGACACTAATGGCGCCAAGCGTGCGTGGATTGCGGTAATCGCCTATCTGATGACCCATTATGATTATGTGCATGAGTAAACCATGTTGAAAAATCGCCGACTGTTTTTAAAATCTCTGCTCATGACCGGCGCCGTCATGGCGCACCCACGTGCTGTGTTAGCCAACGAGCCAGCCGCCTTTGCCGGTAAATTTGTGGTGACGCTGCAAGCGCGCGGCGGATGGGATGTCACCTGTTTTTGCGATCCGAAAGAAAATCAAACGGGCGTTGAGCCTATAACGCAATGGTCAAAAACTGAGCGCACGCAGACGACCGGCAAGATTGCCTACGCACCGTTTGCCAAAAACCGCGCGTTTTTTGAGCGTCACCACCGCAACATATTAATTATTAATGGGGTTGATGCGCAGACCAATGCCCACTCTATCGGCGAAACCGCCAACTGGAGCGGGCGCCTGGCAGATGGTTATCCTTCGCTGACGGCGCTGTACGCCGCTGCCAATGCCCCGCATTTACCCATGACATATCTCTCTTTTGGCGCGTGGAGCAAGGCGGCTGCACTGCTGCGTCCCACCATGCTCGGCCACTCCGTCACACAGATGCGCGGTTTTATGCTGGCAGGCAGAGATGATCGGGGGCAAACACTGGTTGACCCGACCGTGTGGTCGTTAATACGTAAATTACACGCCGACGATATGCAAAGTGCGCTGGCTGACGACACCTTGCTGGAAACCGGCAAACGCTCTCGAACAGCCTACCTGCAGGCACTGAACAGTTCTGATGCACTGTCAGAATTTGCAAAAACACTGCCTTCCAACAATGAATTTCAAACGCTAAGCCGAGGCAACCAGCTGATCAACCAGGTACATTTTGCGCTACTTGCATTCAAAGCCGGGGTCAGCGTGAGTGCAGATCTGGTTGATAACGGCTACGATACCCATGCAAATAACGATGCCCAGCAGTCGACGCGGCTGGGCGCACTCACAGACGCCATTGACTACCTCTGGCAGTATGCCGAGACGCTTGGCATTGCACAGCGCATCGTGCTGATTGTCGGCTCCGATTTTTCGCGCACACCCCACTACAACTCCGGCAATGGCAAGGATCACTGGCCTGTCGGCAGTTACATGGTGATGGAGCAAGGCGCCTCGTACACCGACAGGGTGATCGGTAAAACGGATGAAGTGCAAAATGCGATCAGCCTGGACCTGAGCACACTCAATCCATCCACGCGCGGCAGTGTCAAGCTACAGCCGGCTCATGTCCAAAAGGCACTACGTCGATACTTGAACCTGGAAACGGCTGCGGTGACCCGCGCATTCCCCCTCATCAATACGGAGCAGGTGGGTTTCTTTTCATAGAGCAGGACGGGTGATGGCAAGACTACGACAGATTAGCTTCATGATGGTGTCCTCCCTGATGGGGTTCACCGGTTTATACGAGTCACATGCGGCAACACCTGCCTTTGGGACACCCCCACCCGAGGGCTATGGTTTAGGCAGCAATATCGGTGTGTACATCAGCGAAGACGCAATTCTGAGCACCTGTGTTGCGGTTTATAGCGGGGCCCGTGTATCGAATGCTGATGCGTCGGATGCATCTGAGGTCGCGTACTATGCGGCCAGGTTAGCCATCTCGGAAACCAGCAAGATAATCGCCAGATTGATCGACGTCGCCCCAATTGCGCTAGCGGGCAGGCCCGTCACCGTTGATGGGCGCTCCAGTTGCAGCGGCTCAGTTGACCTGTCCACAGGCCTTTATGACGATGTGGTGATGGTGCAGGGTACGCCCTTCAATCTGACATTTCGGCTGACCGATCCGGTGAACATCGTGTTTGAGCTGACCGATTCCAGTGTTGTCGCAAAGACCGCGGATATGGCCTTTATTCTCAGGGGTTATGGTAATTCGACGTCGTTCAGGACGGTCAATTCATTCAAGCGAGATGCCCAGGCAATTTCCGATCAGCTGCGTGCGTTGAGTTTTGGTGCGGTGGGCAGCTATCGCATTTTTGATGGCGGTATTGACCGGAACTCTGCTGATAACTACGCCGCCATCGAGCAAATCAAGGTCATAGACGCAGCGCTGTCTGGCTGGGTTGGCTCCCCTTGGGCGTCTTTCAAAGAAAGAGACGAGGCACTTGGCGTCATACTAACTAACCCAAGCGAGCGAGAGCGCGTCGTGCTGGGATCACTGCGGGCATGGCTGCAGGACAACAAACAGTCGGCAGAGGTCTGGGGCAGAACCGACCCGGGCGCGACCGACTATGCCTGGGTGCAGAGCAAAGTGTTGCGTTACGGAGCCAGCGCAGCGCCAAGTTTCTTGCACGCGACGCAACTGCCCCGTGATCTTGACCGGAAAAAGTTCACTGCGCTGGGACTGATCTTCTCCAGTGGGGATACCTACAACATGTCCGGCGCGGCTAATCTATGCTCGAGCTTCGGCATCAAAACGGCTGAGGGAGAGCCGTTTCCAATCATTACCTCATGGCAAGGGCCCGATCCGCGGCAGGCCTGTTTCTATAACGACTACAGCAACCCACTGCCTGGCACCCAATCTGAGGCAAGCCTTTTTGCCACGAATACGTATGTCTCGACGCACGAGATGCTGCATGCGTTAGGTCAGGGTGGTCACGACCGCTATGATGACCGGCGTTACTTCCCCTACTCGATCATGAATCAAGGTAAGGTTGATCAGTACCCGATCTGGAATCGAATTTATATTATGGGTTGGCTTGGGGAAGACGCGATAACGCAGAACCCAGCGGAGCTAGCTGACACCTATCAAGCCACAGATCGGTCTAAAAAGTACCTGCTCAGGCTCGGGCCGGAGAGCGACTTCAGTTGCCTGGACGAATGGGGCGTTACACAGACCTGTCACCGGTATCAGGAGAAGTACAACGGCACTTATGTCCAGTACCGTGCGGACTACACAAAAGACGGCAAGGCTTATTTCAAGAGCGGAGTAACCTTTGAGCCGTTAAATGACCCATCGGACAAGCGTGCACCCACGCTGATCCCTGTCTCTGATTCAATCGCAGCGCGGTTAAACCTCAAGGAGGGCCGCCTCAGTATAGTGCTGACGTTCAGCGAAGAGATTCAACTGGGACGCGGAGAGATCACCTTACGCGATGTCGCCAGTGGCCTGTTGATGAGGTTCCAGTTAGACCAACTGCCTGATTTGTCGGATAGCCGGGTGAGCGTCAATAACAATACGCTGGAACTGTCACCTTGGAATAGGGAAACGTGTGTTGCTGAGAGTTGCGCCGCCGTCATCGCCCAGCGCTTGAGT
>JBFZEG010000090.1:0-4074 GCA_041306975.1 Gammaproteobacteria bacterium
AAATCCTGGGCGAAGAACTGGGATCAGGTGTTGTACTGTTCGGACAAGTGCCGCAGGTAGCGTGACTTTTGGCTGATTGCGCTTTAAAAGGCTCAGTGTTAGCCTCGGCAACATCCGGGAAAAACCATGAATGAGTTCAGTTAAGCTGGCGTAATTCATTACGCGCGATTTCTCAGGGGCTGTTAATTTAAATAAGTTGCTGGCTTTTATGCTGGAGGTAGTTATGCGTAAGTTGTTCAAAGATTTGCAGTTTAATGGCAGGAAAACGGTGCTCGCCAGCGTAACCGCATTGGCATTTGCCGTGAGTGCTGCTCAGGGTATTGCCCAAGACCGCGTTGGTGACTTTGCATTGCTGGATCAGGATGGTCTGTTCCATCACATGGCCTGGTACGACAATAACAAGGCGATCGCATTTTTGGTGCAGGCCAGTGGTGATGCAGCCACTCAAAGTGCTCTGCAATCCTTCAATGCAATGAAAGAGCAGTACGCCTCCCAGGAAATCGTCTTCATGATGATCAACCCGCTGGGCGAGCAGCGTGCGGTGGTTAAAGCCGACGCCGACAGTCTCGGGATCGATATTCCGGTGCTGATCGATGACGCTCAGATCATTTCTGAAGCGCTGGGCATCGACAAAACCGGTGAAGCGTTCCTGTACGACCCCAAATCATTCCGCGTGCTTTACCGTGGTCCGGCTGATCAGTCATTTGCTGATGCTCTGGCTGCTGTAACGTCCGGTAATGCCGTGCCTAATGCCGTGGTTGCCGCGCAAGGCACTGCAGTGACCTATCCTGCCCGCGACAAACTGTTGCAGGAAGGCGTGTCTTACAGCACTGACGTTGCACCCGTATTGGCCGAGAATTGCGCTACCTGTCACCGTGATGGTGGTATTGCGCCATTCGCATTAAACAGCCACGCCATGGCACAGGGCTGGTCACCAATGATCCGCGAAGTGCTGATGACCAAGCGTATGCCGCCAGGTCAGATTGACCCGCACATTGGCGAGTTCAGAAACCATTACACCCTGTCACCAGACGAGCAGCAGAAAGTCCTGCAGTGGATTGCAGCCGGTTCTGTGAAAGACGGTGATACCGATCCGTTGGCCGAACTGACCTGGTCTCAGGAGAAGTGGGCATTTGGTGAACCTGATCTGATCGTCAAGATTCCGGCTCAAACCATCCCTGCAACGGGTGTACTGGATTACATTGACGTGGTAGTGCCGTTGGAAGGTCTGGACCGTGACCGTTGGGTTCGTGCCAGCCAGTATGTTCCCGGTGACCGCACCGTACTGCATCACACCTTGAATGCGTTTATCGAGCCGGGCAAACGTCCTTCACAGGGCTTGATTACCCGCTTCAGCGATCCTGATCAGGCCTACATCACGCCTTACATTCCCGGTGCTGATCCGCACGTGGAAGAGCCGAATACAGGGGGTGTGCTGCGCGCAGGTACCCAGCTGGCCTTGAACCTGCACTACACCACTACCGGCCGTGAAACCGTCGATGAAAGCGAAATCGGTGTGTGGTTCTACCCGGATGATCAAATCCCGACCGAGCGTCGTCAGGGGGATTGTGCCTGTATATTCCCGCAAACCTGGACTAACATCCCTGCCTACGACCCGGATTTTGAGCAGACTGCATTTGTAACGGTCCCGAATGATTCGGAGCTCATGGCATTTACACCGCATATGCACTTCCGCGGCAAGCGTATGACCTGGGATGCACACTACCCGGATGGCACCGTTGAGCGTCTGTTGAACGTTGCTCAGTACAACTACAACTGGCAGATGGAATATCAGTTGGCTGAGCCGAAGTTTGTGCCCGCAGGCACCCGCATTGTGGTGACCGGCGCGTTCGATAACTCTGAGCAGAACAAAGCCAACCCTGACCCATCACGTGTTGTGCCCTGGGGCCAGCAGAGCTGGGATGAGATGTTCTTTGGCCAGGTTTACTGGAAAGAAGTTAAAGAAGGGACTGCTGTCAGTTCGAACTGATGGCGCAACTGGTTAGAAAAAAGCAGGAGATTAACTCTCCTGCTTTTTTTTGCCTCAGGTTTCACGTAAGAGCCGCAGATATCCAGTCCGGTGCGCTATCAGAATCCGGCAGAGGGCAAGGCCAACAAGTCGTCCTATCGGCGCCGCGCCCCGGCCATAATACCCGGCATGGCGTAATTGCCCTCGTGGCAAGCGTACTCGTACACACGGTCCGGTGAGCGGCGCATGTGCATGATGCCCTTGATGGGCTCAACAAAGGTGGCCGGATCGTTGATGGTAAATTCATACACCAGCGATCCGTTCTCGTTTAGGCTGAAGCGCTCTTCCAGGTGCATATCTTTGGCGGATCCCCACGCCGCATAGGGCTGCGACAGACTGGCGATTTTGTCGGTAAAATTGCGCGTGTTTATCACCAGCGTATCGCCCTCCCAATGCCCCCGGGAATTGCCTGCCCACTGGGTGATGGCCGGGTGCAGATGCGGGCGGCCATCCAGCGGAACAATACGCGCGTCATGGATCATCTCTGTCACCACCACCACGTGATCGCTGAATTGCAGCAACTGCATATTGTTGTTGTACTTGCTCGGCAGCATGGGCGGGCCGGTATTAAAACCCACCAGACAGCGCTCGGACAGGCCGCGATCCTCGGGATTGTCTTTGCTGATACCGCCCAATAAAAAGCGCGCAGGTCTTTCGCTGAGCACATCGTCACTGGGGGAGCTGCGCTGCAGAACAGCGCCTTCACTAAGTGCGGGAATACGACCATTGGCAGGGCTGACAATGATGGACGTACGCAGGTTGTCACCCACGCCATCGCCCCATTCATCCCAGAAATCGTTGTAGCCAATGTCCAGGCCATTGGGTTCGCGTTCAAAGCTGGCAGCGCGATTATTCAGGACATTTTGTTCAAAAGCGGTGGCCTCTTCACGGGTCATGAATGTTTTGTCGGCCATGTTTTCCGGACGTTGCAACGGCGTTAATGCCGCAAAACTCCAATAGCCCTGCATGTCGGGCTGGTCGAATTCATTGCGGGTAACAGTGAGTGAGTTTTGGGCAGGGAGCTGCGAGGCAGCAAAAAGAACGGCAGACAGGGCGACCAGTATTGGAATATACAACCGACGAACGGAGTACCATGCATTCAAGGCAATTCTCCTGACTTTTTTTATTAAGTGTATAGAGTTGGAAACCAACGGTCGACTGCTGTTTAATTGACAGTACCTCGGCGTTTTCACCAGGCATCGCATCTGCGATATCATCGCCAGTACGCAACTAGCAGTGTATTCCTCATTGCCTCGATAAGCTCAGGAAGTGCGTGTGACGCTGATTCTGATTCTGCTGATGATTGTGCTGTTTATTGTGGTGGCCACGGCGCACTTTAAACTCAATCCCTTTCTGACATTGCTATGCGCCGCCTTTATCGCGGCGTTTGCCTACGGATTGCCGCTGCGAGATATCGAGTCGACGATTCGTGGCGGTTTCGGCAATATCATGGGTAATATCGGGTTGGTCATCGTGCTCGGTACCCTGATCGGGGTGATTCTGGAGCGTAGCGGCGCGGCGATCACCATGGCTCGCAGTATCATTAGCTTGCTTGGCGAACGCTTTCCGCTGCTGACCATGTCATTGGTGGGGTACATGGTAGCCATTCCGGTGTTCTGCGATTCCGGTTTTGTGATTTTGAACAGCCTCAAGCGCTCGCTGGCTCGCTCACTGAAGACCTCGCCTGTGGCCATGAGTGTAGCGCTGTCGACCGGCTTGTTTGCCACGCACACGCTGGTGCCTCCGACCCCCGGGCCGATCGCGGCGGCGGGTAATCTGGGTATGGGCGGCAATCTCGGGTTGGTGATGGTGGCGGGGCTGGTGTTTGCGCTGCTGGCGGCGTTCAGTGGTTTGCTGTGGGCGCGGCGCTGTGGTCAGCTGCACAGTGATGAACTGGCAGAGGATCAGGCTGATCTTCACGCTGACTCTCATGCTGATTTGTCACTGCCCTCCCCCTTGCTGGCATTCACGCCCATACTGTTGCCGATTTTGCTGATTTGTCTCGGCTCGGTGGCCAATTTTCCAACAGAATTGCTGGGGCGCGG
>JBFZEG010000089.1:0-9198 GCA_041306975.1 Gammaproteobacteria bacterium
CGTCAGATGTGTATAAGAGACAGCATCAACGGTCAGGATACAGCGTTGCGCCGCAGAGTCACTGGCAGTCGCCTTGCTAAGTAGTGGCACAGACACAGAAGCGGCGCAAGGCGGGAGTCGGTCTCGGAACGATGGCTGCGCCATCTGATTGTTCCTCGACGGACTTCCCGCCTTGCGTCGCTTGTGTGTCTGTGCCACTCCTTCGCAAGGCCTGTTGGGGCCTCTGCCACTACTTCAAAAGTCGCCTGCCGGTGCCCTGCGGGGCAAGGCGGGAGTCGGCCTCGGAACGATGGCTGCGCCATCTGATTGTTCCTCGACGGACTTCCCGTCTTGCGCCGCTTGTGTGTCTGTGCCACTACTTAGCAAGGCGACTGCCAGTGACTCTGCGGCGCAACGCTGTATCCTGACCTTTGATGGTTGTGTTTATCTTGCTCAGTGATCAGCTCTCAGTGTGTGCCGCAGTTCTTGTTCGCGATGCGACTGCGATAATAGCAGCTCTGCTCCAGCGCCGGGCAGGATGTCCGTCGAGGAACAATCAGACGGCAACGCCGTCGTTCCGAGACCGACTCGCAAATTGTGTTGCGGTAGCCCACCACTGACACACCCACCACTGACACGCCCACCACTGCGATACCCGCCGGCAACAAGCATCACGCCGTCTCGCGGAACAGCTCCCGGCCGATCAACATACGGCGGATCTCCTGCGTACCCGCACCGATCTCATACAGTTTGGCATCGCGCAGCAGACGGCCAGTGGCGTACTCGTTGATGTAGCCGTTGCCACCCAGAATCTGTATGGCTTCCAGCGCCAGCTTGGTGGCGAGGTCGGAGCTGAACAGGATGGCGCCAGCGGAATCCTTGCGCGTGGTTTCGCCACGGTCGCAGGAGCGCGCTACCGCGTAAACATAGGCGCGCGCTGCATTCAGGCTGGTGTACATGTCGGCGAGCTTGCCCTGGATAAACTGGAAATTGCCAATCGCTTCGCCAAATTGTTTGCGGTCGTGCACGTAGGGCAACACCTCGTCCATACAGGCTTGCATGATGCCCAACGGTCCGCCGGACAATACCACGCGCTCGTAGTCCAGGCCGCTCATCAGCACGCGCACACCGCCGTTTTCCCTGCCCAGAATGTTTTCTGCAGGGACCACACAGTCCTCGAATACCAGCTCACAGGTGTTGGAGCCACGCATGCCGAGTTTGTCGAGTTTGGGTGAGCGGCTGAAGCCCGGGGAGTCGCGCTCTACCAGAAAGGCCGAGATGCCTTGCGGGCCGGCGGTGGTGTCAGTCTTGGCGTAGATCACATACACATGGGCATCGGGGCCGTTGGTAATCCACATTTTGCTGCCGTTGAGCACAAAGTTGTCACCGTCTCGGCGCGCGTTGAGTTTCATACTGACCACGTCGGAGCCGGCGCTGTGTTCACTCATGGCCAGCGCGCCAATGTGTTCACCGCTGATCAAACCGGGCAGGTAGCGGGTCTTTTGTGCATGAGTGCCGTTGCGGAAAATCTGGTTTACACACAAATTGGAGTGTGCGCCGTAGCTGAGGCCGACACTGGCAGAGGCGCGGCTGATTTCCTCAGTGGCAATGACGTGGGCAAGATAACCCATGCCAGCACCACCGAACTCTTCCGAGACGGTAATGCCTAAAAGGCCCAGGTCTCCCATTTTGCGCCACAAGTCGGCGGGGAAGTTGTTGCTCTGGTCGATCTCAGCGGCACGCGGCGCGATTTCGCGCGCGGCAAACTGCTGTATCTGATCCTGCAACATCTGCAGGCTGTCATCGAAGTCAAAACTGAGTTGGGGATACTGGGCAATGGAGGTTGGCATACAATCGGTCTCAAACACCTTTAAATTGGGGCTGAGACCGATTCTAAACCAAAACTGAACTGATTCACATCATCGGGCAAACTGGCGTGCAATCTCGCGCATGGCCTTGATATCGTGCGCCAGTCGCTGACTGCTGTCGGCTGTCAGACGAGAAGCATCGCTGGTGCGCTCGGACTGAGTCTGGATACTGACAACGTTACGATTCACCTCTTCAGCCACCGCACTTTGCTCTTCAACGGCGCTGGCAACCTGAAAGGTCATGTTGCGAATATCGGACACAGCCTTGCTGATACTCATATAAGACAGACCCGCTTCCTGATTGTAGTCCACACAGGTCTGAGCCTTTGCCTGCGCGATGCCGATGCTCTCCACACAACTGCGTGTGCTGGCCTGAATATGCGAGATGATGGCCTTGATCTGGACGGTAGAGTTTTGTGTCCGCTGGGCCAGGGTGCGCACTTCGTCAGCAACCACCGCGAAGCCCCGGCCCTGATCGCCAGCGCGCGCCGCTTCAATGGCAGCATTGAGCGCCAACAGATTGGTCTGTCCGGCAATGCCGTTGATCACTTCGATCACTGAACCAATGGCCAGGCTGTCTGCGCCCAAACCATGAATCAACGTGGTGATGTCATCAATATTGCTGGCAAGTTGTGTGGTGGCAGACAGGCTTGCCTCAATGGATTTATGCCCCTGAGTAACACTGCGGTCGGCTTGCTCGGCCGCTGTTGACGTATGCGAGGTATTGGCTGCGACTTCGTTGATAGCCGCCGACATTTCGGTGACGGCAGAGGACACAGAGCTCAGTTCTTGCTGTTGGTTGTTGATTGCGCTATCGGTCACGGACACCGCGCTATTGGCCTGTTCAGCCAGTTTGGTGAGCCGGGTGGCTGACTCATCTACACGTGTCAAAATGGTTTCGGTTTGCGACCTGAGTGCCTTGATGGCTAACTCCAGACTGCCAAGTTCATCATAACGGCCTGTGTACAAGGCACGGGCCATCGGATCGTCACACACCTCCCGGCTGATAGCCAGCACGCGATTCATCTGCGCAGACATGGCCCAGTTGACGGCCAGCGCAAGCACGCCGGTCAGTGCCGCAGCGACGAGTTTGATCGGCAGTGACAAGGTCGGAACAGCGATGATTGCGACCATTGTCATCAGCCCGACCGCTTGCACTAACAGTTGTTTATGACGCCAGGACAGCAGGCTGTGCAAGCGCACAGACGCTCCGCTGAGCATTTTTGCGTACAGCCTTTCAGCATTACTGACATAACTTTCGTCAGGTTGCACATGCACGGCTTGATAACCAATCGTCTGACCGCTCTCCATCACCGCCGTGATGTAGGCATCCACCCAGTAGTAATCGCCGTTTTTGCAACGATTCTTGACCATTCCCATCCAGGGCCGGCCTTGTTTAAGGGCGTCCCACAGCGACTTGAATGCCTCCTTTGGCATATCGGGGTTACGCACCATGTTGTGTGGCGATCCAATCAGCTCATGTTCGGAAAATCCCGACATAGCTATAAATTCTTGGTTGGCATGTTGGATATAACTTTTCAGATCAGTGGTTGAAATCAACTTTTCTGATCGCGCTAATAGACGACGTTGAGACATGTAGCACCAGCCCTGTTGAAGAATGTTAACTGCAGAGGCGACAGTGCGGATTTTGACCTCTTAAAACTCTCTAGCGGCAGTTCAAGAGGGTACTTTAAAATTATTTATGCTGTAGATGGGGCTGGTGCAATCTGAACCAGGCCGGAAAGGCTTGAGAGTTAGCTTGCGAGTTTTATGGTGATTGTCTGATCCCATTGTTGATAGATCGCTACTGATAGATCGCTACTGATAGATCGCTACGACACCAGCGTTTTGCAGGCGGCGCCGATCAACTCAAGTGCTTCATCGATTTCGGTCTCGGAAATATTCAGTGGCGGCAACAAACGAATCGAATTGCCTCCGGCTTTCACGGCCAGCAGCCTGACGTGCATAAAGGCTTTGATCAGGTCAGCATTCACACACACACAGCGTAATCCAACCATCAGGCCCAGCCCGGTGTGTTCGGCCAGCACTGTCGGATACTGCGCAATCAGTGCATCAAGTCCGGCGCGCAGTTGTTGTGAACGCAGTTGCACGGTGTGCAGAAATGCAGGCTCACTGATGTAATCCAACACGGCATTGCCCACGGCAGTGGCCATCGGGTTGCCGCCAAAGGTGCTGCCGTGGGTTCCGGCCGTCATCACTGCAGCGACTTTTTCGGTAGACAGGCACGCGCCAATCGGGAAACCGCCGCCCAAACCCTTGGCCGATGCCAGCAGATCCGGTGTCACTCCCAACACTTCGTGCGCAAATAAATGGCCGGTGCGGCTCATGCCGGACTGCACCTCGTCAAACATCAGCAGGATGCCGTGCTCGTCGCACAGCTGCCGCACGGCTTTAAGATAGTCCACAGCCACGGCGCGAATGCCGCCTTCACCCTGCACAGGTTCCAGAATCACGCCCGCGGTGTGATCGGTAATTGCTGCCCTCAGCGCTTGCAGGTCCCCAAAAGGCACCTGATCAAAACCCGAGTCGCCGACCAGAAAACCTTCGATGTGCACGGGGTTCAGACTTGCGGCAATCGGCGCCAGTGTGCGGCCGTGAAACGACTGTGTCAGTGAAATGATACGTACGCGCTGCGGTCGGCCGTGATGATAGTGATACCGACGCATCATTTTGAAACCGCATTCCACGGCTTCTGTGCCGGAGTTGGCAAAAAACACGCGGTCGGCAAAACTCAGATCGACCAGACGCTGCGCCAGTCGTTCTGTTGGAATATTGCTGAACAGGTTAGAGGTGTGCCACAGGCGCTCGGACTGTTCACGGATGGCCTTCACCAGGTAAGGGTGGCAATGTCCCAGACAGTTCACCGCAATACCAGCGGTAAAATCCAGGTAACGTTGCTGATCAGCGGTGTACAGGTAAACACCAAGGCCACGTTCAAATTGCAGTTCCGGGTGGCCGTAATTGGCCATTAACGCTGAGCTCATCTGTTGATCCTGGTAGTGCGATGGTGCAAGAGGGTTAGGTCATCGTGTGCTGTGATATTCTAGGCGCGGTTACGTCGTCTGTATAGGCAGTTTTTGCTAGGAGCATCGTATGTTATTCGCAGATAAAACACGCATGGTTACTGAAGCGGCAGCGTTAAAAGGTCGGGCACAGCCTATGCGCATCAGTGGTGTTCATACCATTACAGGTCATACGCTGGTACCGCCGTTTGCGGATGGGTTGCAGCAGGCCGTGTTTGGTCTGGGATGTTTCTGGGGCGCTGAGCGGGTATTCTGGCGGCAACCTGGCGTGGTCAGCACGGCAGTGGGTTACGCCGGTGGTTTTACGCCCAATCCCACCTACGAAGAAGTGTGCAGCGGGCAGACCGGCCACACTGAAGTGGTGTTGGTGATATTTGATCCGCAGTTGATCAGTTATGAGCAGCTGCTGGCGGTGTTCTGGGCGTCACATGATCCAACACAAGGCATGCGCCAGGGCAATGACCGCGGCACGCAGTACCGCTCGGCGATTTACACCTTGGGTGATGAGCAGGCGCAGGCGGCCAGTCATAGTTGTGAACAAGCGCAACAAAGGTTGACCGCGGCAGGTCTGGATAGTGTCAGCACTGAGATTGCGCCATCGGCAGCGTTTTATTATGCCGAGGAATACCATCAGCAGTACCTCGATAAAAATCCCAATGGCTATTGCGGGATCCGGGGTTTGCCTTGTTTGATCCCCGGGTGACGGGCCACTGCGACCGGGCAACGGGCAGGACAGAGTAGTAGGGTGAAGGAGAGGGTGGTGAAATACGTTTTAACAGTTTGGGTGCAGTTGTTGTGGTTTGTTGCAACATGCTCAACAGTTCAGGCGCAGAGTGTCGACTTTTCAGGCGATATGCGTCTCGGGTACATGACCTTTGATCGTAACGAACGCAACGGCACCACGTCAGATGATGCTCAATTGCGCTTGAGGATCCGCGCCGGCGTGTTGTGGACACCCAACGATACCTGGTCGTTTAAAGCCCGCTATTCCACTCGCGTGCATGACTCGCGTAACCGAAGTGGTTTTGTGGGTGTGTTTGATGGAATGGATTCTGGCGGTCCGTCCATCGCGCCCGGGCAAACGGCGGTGGATGAGTTTTATGCGCGCGCGCGTTATGGCAAGTGGGATCACCGCGTGGGTCGGTTCCAAACCAACAGTCGCCTGATCGGGCCAGCCAGCAAGTCATTCAGTCGCACCAATTCGACGGG
Source organism: Gammaproteobacteria bacterium (assembly GCA_041306975.1). Classification (GTDB taxonomy): domain Bacteria; phylum Pseudomonadota; class Gammaproteobacteria; order Pseudomonadales; family Pseudohongiellaceae; genus Pseudohongiella. The sequence continues at coordinate 6,101 of JBFZEG010000089.1, forward strand.
TTGGGATGTGGGCTGGACGGACGGATTACAAAGTACCTACCGTGCTGACCACGGTGTGAATTACACCGCCATCATTGAGCATAATGACAAAGATGGCCCCAGCAATCAGCGCCGCTCACCGCTGGGGTTTGAACAGTCAGCCAGTCGTTCCGGTTATTACCTGAGTCTGGATGCCGCCCGGACCGATGGTTTCTGGGCGCAGCGCTCGTTTGACATGACGTATATTCCCTCCTCGTTGTATTACAACGGCATTGCTGCCGGGCAGCAGCGGGATTATCTGGCGCTGAGTGGACGACTGGCAACACGGGTGACAGTTCACCAGCAGATTAAACTGGTGTCAGGTATTGAATTGGCATGGGCGCCCCGAACACAAAGTCTGGCCGTTGCCAATTTGCCGGGTAGCGGTGTCACAGAGGGCACGGCCTGGCATTTCTCATTCAATCTGATCGATTTTTTCCCGGGTCAGAGTATCGCGCTGGTGTATGGGCAAAACGAAGCTGGCTGGTTGTTATCAACTGACTTTGTCGCCAATCAGTCAGTGGCTGAGTTGCGGCATTACTGGATCATCATGCCCGGTCATTCGCTGGAAACCCGCATTCATGAGCGCCGCGACCTCAATCGGCTGCGCACCGCTATCCGCAAACGCGTTGAAACTGACATGTACGTGCGTTACACGGTGAGTTTTTAAAAAAACAACCGAGTGCAATTGTCACAAAAATGCAGTTAAATTGTCGTCTCTGTGTCATTTGATGGTTGTGTGACGTCAGTTTTATTGTTGTTCAAAAAAACTTGGCTGCTGCTGAGCCTGAACATTTTGTGAGGAGTGATACGCTTGAAGCTGATGTCGAAAATGCTATTAATAACCTCGGTTATGGTGTTAACAGTGCCGGTAGCAAAGGCGCAGAGTATTGATTACTCGGGTGATATTCGCTTTGGTTACGCGGGTTTTGAGCGAGATGAGCGCAGCGGCCTAAAGACTGATGACGCTCAGTTCAGACTGCGTGCCCGGGCAGGCTTGCTATGGACCATCAACGATAACTGGACGTTTAAGGGGCGCTATGCGGGCCTTGTGCACGATTCGCGCAATCAGAGCGGGTTTGTAGGTCTATCTAAGGGTCTGAGCTTGGGCAACTCATCGATCGCCCCGGGGCAAACAACACTTGATGAGTTTTTTGTGCGGGCACGTTATGGCAAATGGGATCACCGCATAGGTCGCTTCCAGACTAATAATCGCCTGACCGGCGTGGCTGAAAAATCACTCAGTCGCACCAACTCTATCAGCTGGTTTGTCGGCTGGACCGATGGTTTGCAAAGTACTTACCGCTCTGATCACGGCATAAATTACACCGCCCTTATCGAACGCAATGACAAAGATGGCCCCAGCAACGTGCGGCGCTCGCCACTGGGTTTTGACAAGCCTGCCAGCCGTGCCGGTTATTATGTCAGCGCAGAAGCAGCCGATACTGACGGCTTCTGGGCGCAGCGCTCCGTTGACGTGACCTACATTCCCTCGTCGTTGTACCACAATGGTGTCGCGGCTGGGCAAACGCGCGATTATCTGGGTGTCAGCGGGCGGCTGGCCACACAGGTGACCATTCGCGAGCAGATGAAATTAGTCAGCGGCGTTGAACTGGCGTGGGCACCGCAAACCCAGACAAGAACGGCGGCAAACCTGCCAGGCACCGGCAAAACCAACGGCACCGCCTGGCAATGGTCATTGAACCTGATGGATATCCGGCCAGGTCACAGTATCGGTTTGGTCTACGGTGAGAACCAGGCCGGCTGGTTGTTATCAACAGATTTCTCCAACAACCAATCCCTGCTTGAGTTCCGTTACGCCTGGGAACCCATGTCCGGCCACTTGTTTGAAGCCCGATTCCGCGAACGCGAAGATCTGAACTTGCTGCGCAACGCCGCCCGCAAACGCGCCGAAACCGACGTCTTGATCCGCTACAGCATCAGTTTGTAGGCTGGGGACGGAGGTGCCGCAGGCAGCTCCGTCCCCAATAAAGCAAAAATCGGGCTGAATGATGGCAGCTTTGGCGGATTGACTTTTGTTGGCCCGCGCGGCTGCACGCTCAGGTGTACGCCTGCGTGACAAATCAGCTACACTCGTCAACCAAAGGAAGAGCTTACAAAATACAGCTCGCAACTGCAGGGTAATTCAGCTCCCGGCACCAAGACAAAAATAAGGCATAGCAGGACAATATGCGTCTGAAAAGTATCAAACTCGCCGGCTTTAAGTCGTTTGTTGATCCCACCACGGTGAGCTTTCCCAGTAATCTGTGCGCGGTGGTCGGCCCTAACGGTTGTGGAAAGTCGAACATCATCGACGCGGTGCGCTGGGTGATGGGTGAGAGTTCCGCCAAAAACCTGCGCGGCGAGAACATGACCGACGTTATTTTTAACGGCTCGGGCGGGCGCAAACCGGTGGGGCAGGCGAGTATCGAGCTGATTTTTGACAACAGCGATAACCGCATCACCGGCGAATTTGCCAAATTCAGTGAAATTTCCATCAAACGCCGCGTGTCCCGCGATGGCGACAATGCCTACATGCTCAACGGCACCAAATGCCGCCGTCGTGATATCACCGACCTGTTTTTGGGCACTGGCCTTGGGCCGCGCAGCTACTCGATTATTGAGCAGGGCATGGTGTCGCGGCTGATCGAGTCGCGCCCGGAAGATCTGCGCGTGTTTATTGAAGAAGCCGCGGGCATTTCCAAGTACAAGGAGCGTCGGCGCGATACCGAAAACCGCATCAAGCGCACCCGCGAAAACCTCGAGCGGCTGACCGATATCCGGGACGAGCTCGGGCGGCAGTTGCAGCATTTGCACCGCCAATCGCAGTCGGCGGAAAAATTTAAAGAATATAAAGTGCAGGAGCGTGATCTCACCGCGCAGTTTAATGCGCTGCGCTGGCGTGCGCTGGACAACGATGTGGTCGGCAAACAGCAGGTGATCCAGGCGCTGGAGATTCAGATTGAAGCGGTGATTGCCGATCAGCGTGCGCTCGATGCCACGCACGAGCATCTGCTGGTCAATCAGACCGATCTGAATGATCAGCTGGGCGAAGTGCAGGCGCGTTTTTACGGCATCGG
>JBFZEG010000102.1:0-5214 GCA_041306975.1 Gammaproteobacteria bacterium
TCCTGCTGCTCAACGATACAAATGGCACCTGGCACCATGATGATGACTCCAACGGCAACCTCGATGCCAAAATTCGCCTGCCCAAAGCGAGTAACGGTGTCTACGACATCTGGGTCGGCACGCTCAATGCCGACAACTGTGATGCGACGTTGACAATCGAAACCTTTTAAAGAAAGTACTCGATGCCAGTCTGCGCGATACCAGTGAGGCCGATGTTTGTAGCGTTCTCGCTGGTTTCCGCGGCTAATCTGGCGAGGTCGCCGCGTGTAAAGCCATCCTCCAGCATCTTGATAAAGGGGGCTTTGTCTTCGGCGGTGGGTGCTGAGCCAATCACATTGGTCCATAACGCGGTGACTATCTTATCGTTGGTATTCAGCCCCAGTGCGTCCAACGCCAGTGCAGCCAACTGCGTGTAACTCATGCCTTTGTCGAGCAGATCCAAGCCGATGCCCACATACTCTTTGTTCGACAGTGACTGCTTTCCAGCAACTGCACCCAGTATCTTCACGGTAATTCCTGCGTGACCTTTGATATCTAGCGCAACGGAGGTGTCATTAAATTTGATGCGCTCAATATTCTTCAGCGTGTTGGAGAACGTGCCATTTTTTGACTGAACAACAAAGCCATCAAGATTAGCGATCAGATTAAAGTCGGCACGATTGAGCTCATAGACAACCCTATCAATGCCATCTCCGCCATCAATGATATTAGCGCCCGGGCGCGCAACAAACTGATCGTTGCCCGGTGTGGGAGCAACATTGGCCGGCGGCGGATTATTGCCTGGATTATTGCCTGGATTCTGGCCAGGTACGCCGGGTGGATTGTTGGCAAGGGGTATCGGATCGCCGCGAGACCAGATAGTCAGCGCCCGCTCACCGGGTGTATCCATATCACGGCTGGCAACCAGTAGCGTAGCACCATTGGCGCTGAGGTAACTCCACTGCGCCTGCTCCCCACCACCGATGCCGGTATCGCTATTATCAACGCTGCGCGAGAGTATTTTTCCACTTAAATCGGCAATAACAACAAGCCCTCTGTCCGCCTGAATCAGATACTGACTGTCGGGTGAAAATACTGCGGTTGCGCCAACCCCGGTTTGCCCGACCAGCGCACCGCTGCGCGCATCGAAAATATCACCGTAGAAGTTGGCAACATATTTACCATCAGCGGACATAACCGCATCTAGCGCGCCGGTTTGTTTTGACCATAGGATCTCTCCGGTCTGAGCGTTGACAACGGTGGTGTCTTTGGACTTTGTGCCAACCGCAATCAAACCCGCTTTCTCATTGACATCAAGGCCATTCACAAATGGCCAGCCCCCGACATACGCCTTCCAGACCTGCGCGCCTGTTGCGGCAATCATTTTTACCAGATAACCGTCGCCCGAGCCGATATACAAAAACTCATTTACAAAGACGATCTTGCGGACTTGCCCAAAAGTGCCGGATGTCTTTTGCCACAGCAATGCTCCCGTTACCGCATCGTGCAAACCCAGCGCGCCTTGTGTTGAACCTGCGGCAACGTATCGCCCATCGTCACTGATCGACGCCTCAAGCCCCCCCAGATATGGCACGTCGCCAGTGACCGACCACAGCAAACGCCCATTGCTGCCATCAAGGACACCCAGCTTCCAGACACCAGCCTTGTACTGAGTAATATCAGGGTTCAACAGAAAGACCACACGACTACCATCGGCTGTCATGTCACCGCCCCATGTCTCCCACCCCGGGGCGTATTCCCAAAGCAGGTCGCCGCCGAAGCTGTATTTTCTGATGAGCGACGTGGCACGCAGAGCCGCATCAGCCGTGTTATCGCCAGGGTCGGACCAGTTTTCCTGCCCCGGCAACAGCACAAAGGTGCGCTCGGATTCGCTCACGGCACCGCGCCAGTAACCGACCGGTGCTCCCGCTGTTTTTGAGACCTGATAACCATAACTCAGCGCGCTGGCCGTGCTCAGGGTAATCTGCCCCGCATCAGCAAGTTGCGCGGCAGACAAGGTTTTTGATGTCAGGTTATTTGCAGTCACGCGCACTACCCAGTCATCCCTGGCAGGCACTGTTGTCGCAAAACTGGCCACCGCGCCGTTAACCTTGGTTTCCACGCTATACCACCGGCTGTAGGGCGTGCCGATTTCAACAGTCAGTTCCGCTACCGGACCATTGGGCAATGCAATGCTGCCAGACAAGGTTTGTCCACCCACAAGGGCTGCTGAGGTGGTAGTACGAAATTCACTTACGCCGTAGTCAAAACGAGAGAAGGCGATTTGCTGCGTGAGCTTGCCGGCAAGAACAGGATCTGCAACCGGATTTGCGCGCTGAAAGGCGGCGTTATCCGTTGCCAGAATAAAATCGATACTGTAGGTTTTGGTCTGCCCCTTAGCAGGTGGCGTGTTACCAAAGCGCGCCTCATAAATGCCCTGCAACCAGTTCTGTGCGATATAACTCTCACCCGGTGCCAGGTCAATATTGCCACCGTTTGGAAACACCGCAAAGCCACCATCACCTACTACTTTCGGGTATTCACCAACGCCCTGAATAGCAATCTGGAAATGGATATTCTGAATCTCTTTGTTGCCAACATTGGTGATTTTTATTTTTGCATTACGATCTTTGCTGTCCAGATCGTAATCCAATGTCAAAGGACCAATGTACTCTAATTTCAGATTGTTCCAGATAACCGGAGTCGCAAGTGTTGGCAAACTCATAATGGCGTTTCCTATCGCAGATTTTTTTGGCATTAATACCACAAAAATTTTTCACAGACATCTTTTGGCAAAAAATCGACGGGGGGTTTGTAATACCACTGACCGGGCTGCGAGGAAGAGGCGCGGTGAGTGTTTGCGAATGTCAGCCACTGCGGCAATTATTCGAAAAAACCCTGGGGGAGCTCTTTTGCCAATTTTCTTATACAAACATGGCAAAAAACTCTGTAATGCTTTATTTTCGGCCCTCAATAGGTAGCGATCACCCCCACTTATGCCAGAGATTTTTTATTATGCTCAAGCATCTTTACGCCCTTACGTTCTTATTCTTATTGATATCACCCGCGTATGCTGAGCCCCTTTGGCAATCAGTGGCTGCCCCCTCTGCAACAGCAAATTCCATCGTGCTTCCGCCTATTGCTGTGGATGCGCAGTCAATTACTGTATCGGCAGCGGTGCTGGCGCAGCTTGAGGTAGGTGACGACTTATCCATTCCCCTCACCGGTGGCGACCTTCATTACCAAGTGTCTCAATTAATGACGTTTATGAGTGGTGAACAGGGTATTCAGGCCGCGCACGAGTCAGCAGAGTCATATGTCCTCTTATTGACCTATGATGCAGACGATCTGGTCGCGACCATTTATACGCCAGAGGGCAAGCTAAGTCTGCTAGCCCGGCGCATCGGCGCATCGTACGAGGGTTATTTGTTCCGTGAGTCTGACCAGGTCATCATGCTGCCGCCGGATCAAGGTGCTCTGCCGGCTGATTATAGTCCCAGAGGTCAGCCGAGTTTTTTAAATATGGTGGCTAATTCAGATGTCACCATAACCCAGACTTTCAATGAAAAAGTCTTAACCATCGGGGGCTCGGTTACGGGCACGGTTGAGCTTGTTAATAACACTAATGCGATCATCTCTGGAAAGACTCTGGTGGTGTCCTATATTTTTGACAAAACAGAATATCAAGACAGCAGCGCAGGATGCTCTGTCAAAGCCGAAGAATACGCTGACGGAATATTTAATGAACTGCAATGTCCGGTGAAGGATCTTGCTCCTGGTGCAAAATTTACAATTTCATATACCGCTAAAACAACTGATAAATCCAGGGGTGACTTGAATAGCACCGCTGCGTTCGGTGATGCCGTTGTTTCGTCATTGATCTTCATTGCCGTTGACGTGCTCAAAGACACCGATGGTGATGGCATTAGCGACTATAACGAATCGCTGCTGGGTACCGATCCAGCGAGTGCTGTTTCCGGACCTCAGGAAGGCAAGACGGTAGAAATTGATCTTCTCTTTGTTTACACGCCAAAATATGTTGCGGACGCTGCCTCAGGCAATCCCACCCTGCAATTAAATCAGCTGCTTCAGGAAACCAACGCGATGTTCGCCAACTCAGGAGTGGGGTTGAGCTTTCGTGCGGTAGGCTATCGACAGGTCAATCATGTTGTCAGCACGGTCAAAACTACGCTGGATGCTATGGCTAATCAGTTGGCGCCCTTCGAAGACCTGGCGTATTGGCGGGCTGTCGCGGGGGCGGATCTGGTGGTTTTTATGGATGGCTTTTTAAACCCTAAAGATGATGCTTGCGGTATCGCTTTTGCTGGTGCAACGGGGCAACTGGGGGATTTCAATGAATCATATGAGTTTCAACGATATTCCGTAAATTATGCACCTGGTGCAGCTGCGGGAGACACAGGATGTGACAACATGACCGTGGCTCATGAGATAGGACACAACTTGGGCCTTGACCATTCACGGGTCAAGGGCACGGGGACTTTTCCGTGGTCGCTGGGTCATGGGGTAACAGGGTCATTTCACACCATTATGGCCTATGAAGAGCACTTCCCCGGAGGCGAACAATTACCCTTATTCTCCAACCCGAGACTGCTTAAATGTAAAGAGCAGGCCTGTGGTGTGGATTCAGCGATTGCTGCCAGCGGAGCCGATGCCGTTAAGTCACTGAATTCCGTTCGCTTCCAGGCGGCGCGGTTTACGCAGTCGCGACCAACATTATCCATGGTCAATGCAACGGGCGCGGCAAGCAGAGCCATTATGCGTGGCGGGGTCATCCGCACAAATGGTGCCAAGCTGCCTGACAATAACTTTGGCTCACGTTATTCAGCGGCTGACCAATTGAGCTTGGTGGGCAGCATCACGCTGGATCCGGCAGATGTTGGCAAGCTTGGGCGCACACACATGGTGATTGCTGCCGCAGGCTTGGGCTTTTACCAGGTTAATCCTCAGGGCGGTTTTGTTGAATGGAATGGCGACCCGGCTACACTGCTAGGCAGCATCACCCCACGGCCGCTGCAGGCTACGGAGGAGTTGACCGTATTCAAGGATCTGTCCTTTAACGCCATCGGTATACCTCAGGTCTCACTGGAAGTGTACTTTGGCTACTCCATCGATGGCACAAACACTCTGGTTTATACCGGCGCCGGCACACCGCTGGTGATTCAGTAAGGTAGTTGCCTGATGACAAGCGGGGTGAGTGGCAACCACACTCACTTC
>JBFZEG010000139.1:0-18111 GCA_041306975.1 Gammaproteobacteria bacterium
GGGATTCGTATAAAAACATCATCAGGTCAGCAACATTCGTTGTCACTGAAAGGTTACAATCACTTTTCCGAATCAAGGCAGGGTTGAAGAATATGGCGGTCACGCCGGCATCAATATGGCGCAACCCGGTACACTTTCTGGCCTTCGGACTGGGTAGTGGCGCTGCACCACAGGCGCCGGGAACAGCCGGGACCTTGGCGGCATTGTTGTTATATCTGGTGTTGCCGGCGATGAGCCCGCTCGCCTATGCAGTGTTTCTGTTGTCAGGTTTTTTGCTGGGTGTATGGATTTGTGGCAAAACTGCTCGTGATATTGGTGTCCATGATCACGGCGGCATTGTCTGGGATGAATTTATCGGATTTTGGCTGACCATGTTTCTGGCACCGCCCGGTCTGTTCTGGCTGTTGTCCGGTTTTGTATTGTTTAGGGTATTTGACATCGTCAAACCCTGGCCCATTCGCTGGTTTGACCGTCACGTTCACGGTGGTTTTGGCATCATGATTGATGATGTGTTAGCAGGTGTGATGGCGTGGATGTGTCTGCAGCTGATGGCTGTGTGGATTTTGTAAGAGGTTTAACAATTGAGTATCAGGTTTGTTGCCAGTGCCAAACTCCCCACCGAGCTTGGTGATTTTATGATTCATGGGTTTGAAGATACCGCCACAGGTAAGGAACACGTTGTGCTGAGCATGGGTGACCTGAGTTCACCTGAGCCGGTGTTGTGTCGCTTGCACTCGGAGTGTCTGACCGGCGATGCCTTGTTCAGCATGCGCTGTGATTGCGGACCACAATTGCACTTTGCCATGAAAAAGGTCAGTGAGCAGGGTCGCGGTATGATTCTGTATTTGCGTCAGGAGGGTCGGGGCATAGGGTTGCTGAACAAAGTCCGCGCCTATTCTCTGCAGGACCAAGGGGCTGATACCGTTGAGGCCAATGAGCAGTTAGGTTTTGCTGCCGATGGTCGAGACTACGATCTGTGCAAACCGATTTTCAAACATTTTGGTGTCAGCCAGGTACGCCTGATGACCAATAACCCGCTGAAAGTGGATGCGCTCAGTGAACTGGGTGTTGAAGTGGTTGAGCGGGTACCTATCGAGGCGGGCCTCAATCTGCACAATGAGGACTATCTTGAGGTCAAGGGCCGCAAGATGGGGCATTTGTTCAGGCAGTGATTATGGCCGGGCCCGGTCGATGTATTCACACATCTGTTGTAACCCTTGCAGCGCCCGCAGGCTATGGCGCTGCACCAGATCCGGTTCTATGGCATACAGGTGTTGGTCGCGAACGGCTGACATCTCTGGCCAACGCAGCCAATTATTCAGCCATGCCGGGCTTTCCCGGTCTGAGCCGCTGGCTATGATCACTTCGGGGTCTCGAAGCAGCACGTCTTCAAGATTGACCCGTGGCCCGACCGGCAACTCTGCAAAAATGTTACTTCCCCCGCAGCGCGTGATCATGTCGTTAATCAGCTCGGTGCCGCCGACACTGATAATCGGCGAATGCCAGACCTGGTAAAAAACCCGCACCGGTGTGTTGGCCTCCTCATGGTCCCCGATAGACTCAAGCTGTGTGAGCAGTTGTTGACTTAACACCTCTGCCTGAGCGCTTTGTCCGGTCAGTTCCCCCAAGCGGAGAAGGTGCCCGGAAATGCTTAACATGCTGTCGGGCTCTGCGATGTAAACAGCAATGCCCAAATCTTTCAGGCGCTGGATGGCATTACGCGGATTGCCTGTCAGCCATGCCACCACCAGATCAGGCTGCAGCGCAATAATCTGCTCCATATCCAGCATGTCAAAGCGTCCGACGATGGGTATTTGCAGAGCCTGCGCCGGGTAGTCACTGTAATCCATGACCCCCAGGATTCGATCGCCGGCGCCGAGACTAAACAAAAGTTCTGTCATCGACGGGGCCAGACTGATGATGCGTTGTGCCGGGTGTTCCAGCGACACCACCACGCCGGTATCATCAACCACCGATAACGCCGCATCGGTGGCAGGCGGATTTTGAGCTGACAACAAACCCGGCATCCATGAGCAGACAAACAGAAATACCAGCAGACTCGCCTTAATAGTCGATACCTTTCTGGACGCGCACACCGGCATTAAATGCGTGTTTGACATCATTGATCTCACTGACTGTATCCGCCATGGCGATCAGCTGGTCGTTAGCGTTGCGGCCGGTCACTATCACATGCTGATCAGCGGGGCGCTGTTTTAATGCGTCCAGTACCTTGGCATGATCCAGGTAACCGTAAGTCAGCATGTAGGTTAACTCATCAAGCACCACCACTTTGACCTCTGGATTGCGCAGCAGTTGCTCGGCATGCGCCCAGGTTTTTTCCGCGGCGGCAATATCACCTTCGCGGTCCTGGGTATCCCAGGTAAAGCCGGTGTTCATCACATAAAATTCCACCAGCGGATGTGAGGAAAACAACAGATGCTCGCCGCAAACCCATTGTCCTTTGATAAATTGCACCACACCGCAGCGCAGGCCGTGACCCACACTGCGCGCCACCATACCAAATGCAGATGAACTTTTGCCTTTGCCGTTGCCGGTCAGCACCAGCAGCAGGCCTTTATCGATAACCGCCGCGGCGATACGTTCATCCACATGCTGCTTTTTGCGCTGCATGGCTTTTTTGTGTCGTTCGTTGCGTTGTTCGCGCGTTTCCATAGTTAAGCCCTGCGTGGAAAAAACGATAAATCAGATACCTGCGGGAAAGCTGCCCGCACGTGGATGAAGTTTGCAGCGCGTCAGTTTCTGGCGCACAGCATCCACAATGCCATCGCGATCCAGACCAACACCCGCCAGCATTTCAGGCACACGGCCATGTGCCATAAACAAATCCGGCAGACCCAGATTCAGCACGGGGATCTGATAGTCGTTCTGCAACAGCCATTCATTGACTGCAGAACCGGCGCCACCGGCCACAGCGTTCTCCTCGATGGTTACCAACAGGGAATGCTGTCGAGTAAGTTCCTTGATCAGCTCAGTGTCCAGTGGTTTGATAAAACGCATATCGGCAACGGTTGCATCCAGTACCTCGGCGGCTGCCATGGCTGTGTGAACAAGGCTGCCGAAGCCCAGTATTGCCACTGAGTGACCCTGGCGTTTAATGACACCGCGCCCGATCGGTAGTGCGCTCATCTGCTTGTCAATCGCAGCGCCCGGTCCTTTGCCGCGCGGGTAACGCACAGCAGCAGGGCCGGTATACTGATGGCCGGTGTATAACATCTGACGGCACTCATTCTCGTCGCTGGGTGCCATGATTAACATGTTAGGAATACAGCGCAGAAAACTAAGATCAAAACTGCCCGCATGCGTGGGGCCGTCTTCACCGACCAGGCCTGCGCGGTCAATGGCAAACAGCACATCCAGATTCTGCAGTGCGACGTCGTGGATTAATTGGTCATAGGCGCGCTGCAAAAAGGTTGAATAAATCGCAACCACGGGTTTGACGCCGTCACAGGCCATACCTGCTGCAAAGGTCACCGCATGCTGTTCGGCGATAGCAACATCATAAAAGCGCTCTGGAAACTGTTCTGCAAAACTGTCCATGCCTGAACCCGCGCTCATTGCCGGGGTGATGGCTATCAGGCGATCGTCCAGTGCTGCCATGTCAATCAGCCACTCACCAAACACCGCAGAGTAGGTGGGTGTAGCCGGTTTGATGTCCTGTGGTTTGCGCGGTTTGACTTCGATTTTAGTCAGCGCATGCATTCCAAACGGGTCGTTTTCGGATGCGGTGTAACCCTTGCCTTTCTGCGTCACGATATGCAGCAGCTGCGGGCCGCGCAGTTCCCGGATATTGCCGAGTACTTCAATCAGACGACCGATGTCGTGGCCATCAACCAAGCCGATATAATTAAAGCCGATTTCTTCAAACAAGGTGCCAGGTGACACCATCCCCTTCATGTACTCTTCAGCGCGATGCGCTACTTTGAGTGCCGGCGGGATTCTGGACAGCATTTTTTTGCTGCCCGAGCGGATAAAGTTATAAGGTTTACTGGCCCACATGCGCGCAAAATAGCTCGACAGCCCGCCAACGTTATGTGAGATCGACATATTGTTGTCGTTCAGTATCACCAGTACATTGTCGTCCAGAGCCCCTGCGTGGTTTAGCGCTTCAAACGCCATGCCGGCGGTCATCGCGCCGTCACCGATCACGGCCACCACATAGCGGTCTTTTTGCTGCTGGCGGGCGGCAACCATCATGCCCAGTGCCGCGCTGATGGAGGTGCTGGAATGACCAACGCCAAATGTATCAAATTCACTTTCGTCCCGGCTGGGGAATGCCGCCAGACCACCAGGCTGGCGCATGCTCAGCATTCGCTCGCGCCGTCCGGTGAGAATTTTGTGCGGGTAAGTCTGGTGACCAACATCCCAGATCAATCGGTCGTCGGGGGTGTTGAGAACGTAATGAAGCGCGATGGTCAGTTCTACCACACCGAGTCCCGCACCAAAATGACCGCCGGTCTGGCCTACAGAGTAAAGCAGAAAGTTGCGCAGCTCCCGTGCCAGCGCCGGGAAAACCGCTGGATCCATGGTGCGCAGGTCGGCAGGGCTGTTGACCTGATCCAGCAGTGGTGTGTCGGGCCTCGTTAGAGGAATTTCATTTAACATGGCGTGTGTGCCTGATCAGTCACTGCCTGCCTGAGACAGGCGGTTACCGGTGATTTTTGCGAAGCGACTACGTTAATCAATCGCATGATATACGTCAAACGGTGGTTTCCTGATCAGTGGCCCGGCGTTAATGTTGGCGGGCAGTTATGTAAGTGGCCAGATCGCGCAGCAGTGTGGTATCGGCGTCCAGAGTAAGCAGCGCATGATGAGCGCGGGCTATCAGGCTGTCGGCTTTAGACCGTGCGCCGGCAAGTCCGAGCAGGCTGACATACGTGGGTTTGTTGCGCGCGATATCAGAGCCTTGTGGTTTTCCAAGAATCTCGGTGTCGCTCACCACGTCCAGAATGTCATCCTGAACCTGAAATGCCAGTCCTATGCAGCGAGCGTACTCGCGCAGGGCTTCAAGTACGGCAGTGTCCCGGCAATGTGCGCTCAGCGCGCCGAGTTCAACACTGGCCTGAATCAATGCCCCGGTTTTCAGGTTGTGCATGTTCTCCATCTGAGCCAGCGTGAGCTGTTGCCCCACCGCTTCAAGATCAATGCTTTGGCCTGCAATCATGCCATCGCTGCCTGCCGCGCGTGCCAGCAACGCCAACATCTGCAATCTAACATCCGGGGCAATGAGGATATTCTCTGCAAGCACCTGAAACGCCAGGCTTTGCAGCGCATCACCGGCCAGTATGGCGGTGGCTTCGTCAAAGGCGCGGTGTAGAGTGGGTTTGCCGCGGCGTAGATCGTCATTGTCCATGGCCGGCAAGTCATCATGTATCAACGAGTAACAATGGATAAACTCAACTGCGGTTGCTGCCGCATCAGCATGCTCTGGCGCAGCGCCAAGTGCGCGGGCACTGGCATACACCAGACAGGGGCGAATCCGTTTGCCGCCCAGCAGACTGCTGTAGCGCATGGCGTCTACCAAGCGATCAGGCATAGCAGTCAGTCCGCTCAGCCGCGCCTGCATCTGGCTCTCACAGCGTTCACGACAATCAGCCAGAAATACAGTCAATTGCTGTTGATCGGGTTGCAAAGTCAATCTGCGCAGACTCCGGTAGTGTCAGGTGTGTCGGCCGCTGCGCCGGTGCGTGTGCCTGAACCTGGGAAAGCAGTGGGTTCGCCATCTGCACGCGTTAACATCTGCACCTTGAGTTCGGCCTGTTGCAAGGCTTGCTGACATTCGCGTGTCAGTTTAATGCCGGTCTCAAACGCATTAAGCGCTTCTTCCAGGCTGAGCTGCCCATCTTCCATACGGCTGACCAGTGCTTCAAGCTGGGCAAGTGTTTCTTCAAACGCGGGCGCCTGAGTGATTTCTGACATGTTGGTATGACCTCTGATGCAAGGGGTGAATTATCGGCTGTTCGCGCGAGCAAGGCAATTCAATCAGTGCTGACGTTGACCCCTGAATAACGCGCGCAGTATGCTGGCGGCCGCATTTGAGTGCGGGTAAATCAATAATAAAGTGACCATCAGTCTAAGGAGTGCAGGGTGATGGATCGATCGGCGAAGCCGATTTCGCTGAAATGTGGCATCAGTTCGCCACCGGTGACAATGGCACCATCACCGATGCCCACACGTCGTGAAACACAGCATGGAGTAATTTGACGGTGATCGATCAGGCCAGCGCAGCCAGCGATGAGCAGGAGTGTTTTGAACAGTGTGTACAGGCACTGCAGCAGCACGCCTGGGTGGTGATTGAAAACGCGTTGCCACCGGCATTGTCAGCCGCCTTGTCAGCTCAGGTCAGGGATATGACTCAGACCGACTTTGCAGCGGCAGGCATTGGTCGTAGTGCCGGTTATAAGCTCGATGAGCGGGTGCGGCGTGATCAGATCTCGTGGATAGAAGGCGTGACTGAGGTGGAGCGCGAGTGGTTAGCTTGGTGCTCCCGTTTGCAGCTGTATCTTAATCAACGCCTGTTTATGGGTTTGTTCTCGTTTGAGTCGCACTTTGCCCACTATGCCCCGGGCGCTTTTTACAAGAAGCATATGGATGCTTTTAAGCATAATAATACCGGGCTTGGCGCGGGTCGGTTGGTATCACTGGTTGCCTATCTAAATCCGGTCTGGCAATGCGCGGACGGTGGTGAACTGCTGATCTATGAGGATTGGTCGGCAGATCCGGTCGCGATTGTTCAACCACGTCACGGCACAGTTGTTTTGTTTCTGAGTGAAGAAGTGCCTCATGAGGTTGCCCCAGCATTGTGCGACCGCTACAGCATTGCCGGCTGGTTCCGGGTGAATGGATCGAGCACTCATCGGGTTCATCCACCGCGCTAAAGGCGCAACAAACCTGCCTTGTGCGACGATCTGACGGTGCTACGCGCTGAACTATCGCCTCTTCACAACACGGCTGCTGGAAAGTCTGTTACCTTTTTACTCACGTTAATACAGGGTCACGTTGTGACAGGGGATTAAAATGTTTAAGAAAAATTTACTGGTCGCGGTTTCTGCTTTGTTGTTTGCTCAATTGGCTTTTTCAGATGTCAGCGGTGACTGGAATTTTGCAGTTGAGATTCCGGGTGCAGGTTCGGGTAATGCGGGTGTTGTGATGCAGCAGGCTGCTGATGGCAGTATCACTGGCAAATACACCGGCCAGTTAGGCAACTCTGATTTTACTGGCAAGGCTGAAGGTAATGCATTTGAGTTCGCGCTAACCACGGATATGGGCGCGATTGTATATGTCGGGCAGCTGCAGGCTGACGGAACCCTGAAAGGAACGCTGAGTCTGGGTGACCTGGGCCAGGGCAATTTCACTGCCACCAAAAAGTAAATCAGCAACGGCCGCTCGTGTTCAACGACCTTCCCGGCGAGCGGCCAACTTTAATGGGCTTGACACTTAAAAAATGAAGTGTTTATATCGCCAGACAACAAAGGGAGGTGCATAACAACATGCCAAACGGGTTCAGAAAACTAACACTAATAACTGCCTTGACGACACTTGGCGTCATGGCCTGTTCACCCAGCGACACACAATCAACCACCAGTAGCCCGGCATCGCCCGCCGCAGAAGCTCAATCCGCCTCAGTGGCCGCCATTCCGAGAACGCCCGATGGCAAGCCGGATTTTAACGGAATCTGGCAAGTGTTGACGACCGCTAACAACAACCTTGAGCCAGCTCCGCCAAAATCTGCATTTTCTATGGTTCCCGGTGATTTTGTGCCGGTTCCGGCTCCTCAGGTTGTAGCCTTTGGTGCTGTGGGTGCCGTGCCCGCTAGTCAGGGGGTGATCACCACCAACAACGGATACATTCCTTACAAGCCGGAAGCGCTTGCGCGCCGCGATGAGAATCGCGAAATGTGGCTGGAACGCGACCCTGAGATCAAATGTTTTATGCCGGGCGTACCTCGCGCGACCTACATGCCGCATCCTTTGCAGATATTCCAGAGCAACAGCGCGTTTTTTATTGCCTACTCATTTGCAGGCGCGGTGCGCAACATTTATCTTGAAGATCCGGGCGAAGCCCCTATCGATTCCTGGATGGGCCAGTCACACGGTACCTGGGATGGTGACACATTTGTTGTTGAAGTCAGTGGTCTGATTGACCAGTCCTGGTATGACCGTGCCGGTAACTATCGCTCGTGGGAGTCAAAGGTCACCGAGCGTTACACCATGATCGACAAGAACACTATTGAATATACCGCAACGATTGTTGATCCCCAGCTCTATACCGAGCCATGGACTATCAGCATGCCTTTGTACCGAAGACTTGAAAAAGACTTCGAACTGCCCCAGTTCAAGTGCGTAGAGTTCGTGGAAGAACTGCTGTTTGGTCGCTTCCGTAAGGGACAACCGCTTGAAGGGATGACAATGCCGTTCTGAAAACTTTCACACAGGTGGGGTTTGTTGATCAAAACTTATGACGGATCAACAAACCCAAAAAATGTGTGAAAGATGCTGCACACACTGCTTGCAGCAGGGCAGTTGCGGTAGTAAAGATGTATAAAACAAGAGACGTTTGAAGGCGGCTGACCAAAGACAGGTGCGCTGGCGCAGCAGGTCTGCGGCAGGTTCTCCGAGAGAGCATAAGTCCGCTGCGTTAAGACAATGTTAAGGCTGACACCGGATAATGAGACAAGACAACGGTGATGGTCGTCAGGAAGACCAAATCCGCGTTGGATGACGTCTGTTACCTGGTGTAGAATCTTACTCAGAATAGCTAATTGAACAGGGGAAATTGTATGAAAATGAAATTGCTTGTAGCTGCAGTCGCAGTGGTAGGTGGCATCGCAGCCATCGGCATGCAATCACCGGCAACCGCGCACCATGCGTTTTCCGCTGAATTTGACGCCAACCTGCCAGTCGCATTGCGTGGCCCGATTACTCGAGTAGAGTGGATTAACCCGCATTCGTGGATTCACCTGCGTCACACCAACGAAGATGGTTCAGAGCAGATCTGGATGGCAGAAGGTGGTACGCCCAACACATTGCTGCGTCGTGGTATTAACCGCGGTTCTCTTGAAATTGGTACCGAGATTGTTGTAACCGGTTACCAGAGCAAAGACCGTCTGTGCACACCCGCTTGTCGTGCAAACGGCCGTGACATTACCTTCCCGGATGGTCGTAAACTGTTCATGGGTTCATCAGGTATCGGTGCGCCAGAAGATGGTGCTGATACGGATGCCAATTAATACCTGATCAGGCTTCTTGCGTTGGCACAGGCCTGAAGGGTATTTTTAAAACCCGATCGATAAAAAGCGCTTGATTGATCATCGTCAATCAGGCGTTTTTTTTATGTGGTAATTTTTAACGATTTAAACCTTTTTGTTTAAATCAGTGCGCGCTATGGGCAATCACAGCAGTCTTACCGTTGCAAGAGTGTTAACAGGCATTCAACGATCCCTGTCACTTGGGATTGCTGTTGCGCTGGGGGTTGTTATGGCTGCGAGACAGCCTGTTGATGCGCAATGCGGCAGTGGCTGCGTACAAGGCGGCGCAGACTAAAGATCTGGCCGCCTTGGAAGAGCTGAACAATGCTTTATATGAATCCTGTGAAAGTTGTCACATGGCAACGCGGTAAATCGCCCGCCTTACAAGACGGGCGGTGGTGTCCGGTCGCTGGTGCCACCGCCCCGATATTCCGTGGCGTTCACAAAGAATCCTGATGCTTTCAGGCGTAGCGTAACGGTCTCAAATCCGCGGTTTTCCCAGAACCAGCCGTGCATGCCATTAAAGGCAGCTTCGTAAGCGCCCATTTGTTGGGAGATGACGCCTTGCAGATAAGTCTCCTCTGCATCCTCCACAGTCAGATTTTCGGCGTGCAGATCAACATACAATTCACCATCAGCAGCCCAGCTGAAGACGATGGCCTGTCCCCTGTCCATCAGATACTTATATTCAAGTGACTGGAATGGTTCCAACACAAACTCAACTTCATCGTTTTTATGAAATTCCAGCTGTGGGTGCAATGCGTCTGCGGTGGTTTGTGTCATGCCGCTCAAACCCAGTAAACGTCCGGTTCCCAGCGGATCTCTGCCGAATTCTGCTGGCAGGATGATTGCGGTAAAAATTGCCGTACCAACGACCAGCGCGGCGCTGATGGCGACCGCCAGGTTACGTTGGTTGTTTGCAGGATTCTGTTGTTCGCTCATCATGAGCCTCCATCAAGTGATCTTTGTGAGTCCGCCGGTTGTCCTGATGTCAGGCGCTCAGCAGCCAGGCGGTGACCTGGTACATCATCAGGGTGAAACCGGCCATCATCAGTACGGCATTGCTGGTAAAAGCCATGCTCTGGAAGCCGGGATGGCGTCGCCAGAGGCTGAAGCCGATGACAATCATACTAAGAGCGCTTAACTGACCGAGCTCCACACCCACATTGAAGCTGATCAGGTTGATCAGAAGACCGTCAGGATGCAAATTCAATTCCTGCAGACTCGCCGATAAACCAAGTCCGTGGAACAGGCCAAATACAAATACTGCCCAGCGCGTATCCGGGCGCCATCGCCCCAGAGAGTTAAAGGCACCCATATTTTCAAGCGCCTTGTACACCACTGACAAGGCAATGATGGCATCAATCAGGTAAGCGTTGATGCTGATATCGGCCAGCACACCGATTAACAGTGTCAGGCTGTGGCCCAGCGCAAACAGCGACACATACTGCACAATGTGCCAGGGTCTGCTCAGGAAAAACACAACGCCAGCCAGGAACAACAGATGATCGTACCCGGTAACCATGTGTTTGGCGCCCAGATAGATAAAAGGTCCGACTGCGGCACCGGCATTGGACGTCACAAAGTCGGCATCCCCGCCAGCAATACTGTGCGCAATCGCGGTCAAAGGCAGCAGTAAGGCTGCAAAAAAAACGGCATGTAAAACCTGCTGACGGGTCAACATTGTTTCTCTCTCGGTATAGTCAGTCTGCAACCTTACTCGGTCAGACCGCGGGGCGTAAATCGTGTCAGGATTTCAGGGTTATACGCTTGATGACAGGCAGTGCAGACACTGTAAAGCTGCGCGCCTGCCTGGAAAAGATCCTCATTGTTCTGTGCGTCAGCGGCGCTCATTATCCGCAGGCCGACTTCGCTGGTCGCTTGCGCATAGGTTGTCCATGCGCCATCCAGAGCGCGGCCGGGCAGTAACATCAGATTGCCCGCTTCAACTATCATAGCGCCATGGTTGTGTACATTCAGCCAGCTCTCGTCATCTGTGGGATACAGTTCGTAGTAGCCTTCGTTTTCATCCAGAATCCAGCCGGCAGACTTCCACAAGACATCGGCCATAGGCTCCAGCACGTGCGCCATAAACTCGGTGGTATCCATGGTCAGATTGAAGACCGATGCCTCTGCATCTGTTGCCGCTGCCGGTTCCGGTGCTTCCTGCGTACATCCGACAAGTCCGACGGAGGTTGCCAAAGTGAGACAAAACGCGCGCAATGCGAACCGACTTACCAACATGTTGTGGATTCCTGAAGTGAAACACGATACAAAAAATCTGTCTGGGTTACGAGTAATACCGACTCATGATACGCGCATGCGTTGTTGGGCATCAACCGCTGTTCATGGTGCGCTATCTGTCGTATGGTCGCATTTGTAATTTTTAGTCTGACTGCGGGTGCGACTTGATAAAGATGTCACAGTGGTTTAGTTTTCCGCGTGCTCCACAACAATAATTAATAAAGAGGATTCAGGGCCATGAGAAGCGTTGCCGGCAAAATACACACTCATTCAGTATCGGGCAACGTGATCGGCTTGCGCCGTCCGTATGCTCAGCGCATGCTGTCTTCACTTGTCCTCGCGTTCGGGATTATCGGCGCGCCATTAACAGTTTCGGCTCAGGAACCAGGCTATCAGCCTCCGCGCACGCCCGAGGGCAAGCCTGACTTTCAGGGCATCTGGAGCAATGCATCGATCACTGATCTGCAGCGCTCTGCGCAATACACGTCGCTGGTGATTCCGCCGGAAGAGCTTGCAAGTGTGACCGCGCAGCACCCACAGAATGTGAGACTGGCGACGGATGACAACCTGCAGCAGGGTGAATTGCTGGATGGAACCGATCTGGGTATGGGCCGTGGTTACAACGCTTTCTGGATTGACCCGGGCACCACCTTTGGGCGGGTCAAAGGCGAGTACCGGACCTCATGGGTGGTTGAGCCCGACACCGGTCGTATTCCTTACTCAGAACAGGGGCAAGCGCTGCGCCGCGAATACCGTGAATTGTTCAGCAGCAATGATGGCCCTGAAGGTCGTTCACTGGGTGAGCGTTGCCTGATTGGTTTTGGAGGCACGGGTGGACCGGCCATGCTGAACGTGCTGTACAACAATCACTACCAGATCGTACAGACCGCAGATTATCTGATGATCATGGTGGAGATGAATCAGGACGCACGTATCATTCCGATTGGTGGACAACACCGGCCGCGCGAACTGCAGCAATGGCTGGGGGATTCAATCGCCTGGTGGGAGGGCGACACGCTGGTGGTAGAAACGGTCAGTCTGCATCCGCAACAGGCGGGCGGCGGGCAGATTCCATTGTCGGATCAGGGCAAAATCATAGAACGTTTCACTCGCTGGTCAGACGAACAGATTTATTACGAATTCGAAGTCAGCGACCCGGTTTACTACACTCAAACTTGGCGTGGCGAGATGAGTTTAAATGCCAGTGACTCACGTATTTATGAATATGCCTGTCACGAGGGTAATTATGGATTGCCCGGAATTCTGGCTGGAGAACGGCGCGCGGAGGCTGATGCTGCCGGTCAATAGTTTGATCTGACGCAAATGGGTTGATCAAATACTGATTGCAAACATAAATGAGAGTAATTATCATTCCCCCTGTTCTGAGCTTTCCCTTGGACCAGGAGTCGGGTATGAAAAAGTTGCTGTTGTCTATGTTTGCGGTGTCTGCGCTGTCAGCCGGTTTATTCGTCAGTGCAGCTGCACAGGCTGCTGAAGTCAATGTGTATTCAGGCCGCGAAGAGAACCTGGTCAAGCCGCTTCTGGACCGGTTTAGCGCGGCGACAGGTATCACCGTTAATCTGATCACCGCCGGGGCAGATGAGCTGACCACCCGCTTGGAGCTGGAAGGTGCTAATTCGCCAGCTGACCTTTTGTTGACGGTGGACGTAGGCCGGCTGTTGCGTGCCAAAGAGTTGGGACTGCTGCAAGCTGTTGATTCTGATTTACTGGAAAGCCAGATACCTGCGCAATATCGCGATTCAGAGGGGCAGTGGTTCGGCGTATCACTGCGCGCCCGTGTGGTGGTCTATGACAAAGAGCGCGTTGATCCTGCTGATCTGTCAACCTACGAAGATCTAGCGGATCCCAAGTGGAAAGGTCAGATTTGTGTCCGCTCTTCCTCAAACATCTACAACCAATCAATGACTGCCGCCATGATCAGTCACCACGGTGTGGAAACCACCGAGCAGTGGGCCAGAGGTCTGGTTGCCAACTTTGCGCGAGACCCACAGGGTGGCGACCGTGATCAGATTGCTGCCGTTGCCATTGGCCAGTGCCAGCTGGCTATTGTTAATACCTACTACCTTGCCGGCATGATGAATGCAACCAATGAAGAGCAGCGCGAGCAGGCATCCAAAGTGGCAGTGTTCTGGCCGAATCAGGATGACAGAGGCAGCCATATCAACATCAGCGGCGTTGGACTGACAGCGCACGCTCCTAACCGGACAGAGGCAGTTCAACTGCTGGAATATCTGGTGAGCGATGAGGCTCAGACCTGGTACGCCGAAACCAATAATGAATTTCCGGTACGTCCGGGTGTTCCGGTCAGCGCCATTCTTCAGGCATGGGGTGAATTCAAGGCTGATGAACTGGCTCTAGAAGAACTCGGGACCCATAATGCCGAATCAGTTCGCCTGATGGACAGGGCCGGCTGGCGTTAAAGGAACAGGTTTGACAGACAAGGCACAATCCTCCACGCAGTTTTCTGTACAAACAATCACGGCGCGCATGGGCAAACAGGGCTCATTGCTCGGCGTGATTGTGTTGTGTCTGCTGCTCAGCATCCCCGTATTAACGGTATTTTCCTCGGTTTTTAACAGCAGTGACGGCGTCTGGCAGCATTTGGTCGACACATTGCTATGGTCATACATTTTCCAGTCTTTGCAATTGATGTTGGGTGTGGGTGTCATGGTGCTGGTGCTGGGCGTTGCGCCCGCCTGGCTGGTAACCATGACGCGCTTTCCCGGCAGCCGCTGGCTGGAATGGGCGCTGGTGCTGCCCTTGGCCATGCCGGCCTACATCATTGCCTATACCTATACTGGAATGCTTGATGTGGCAGGTCCTGTACAGGGTTTTATCCGCGACACTTTTGACCTGCGCTTTGGTGACTACTGGTTCCCGCAAATACGCTCGACCGGTGGCGCCATTACCATGTTGTCACTGGTTCTGTACCCGTACGTCTACTTATTGTCGCGGATGGCTTTTCTGGAGCAGTCCGTGTGTGTGCTGGAAGTCTCGCGCACCTTGGGATCAAGTCCATGGCACGCGTTTACCCGCGTTGCTGTGCCACTGGCGCGCCCCGCAATTATCGCCGGTTTGGCGCTGGTGCTGATGGAGACGCTAGCCGACTATGGCACTGTTCAGTACTTCGGTATCTCCACCTTCACTGCAGGAATCTTTCGCACCTGGTTCGGGATGGGCAGTGCAACTGCAGCGGCGCAGCTCTCTTCGGTGCTGATGCTGTTTATCCTCGTGCTGGTGATTGCCGAGCAGTGGTCCCGCAACCGTGCACGTTACCACCACACCAGTACCCGCTACTCACGCTTGCCTCGGCTCAGACTGAAGGGCTGGAAGATGGCCGGTGCGCTGCTGTATTGTCTGGTACCGGTATTGTTCGGATTCATTGTTCCGGTAATGCAGTTGGCATGGTGGGCCTGGGACACACGCGCGCTGGTTGATTTCGGTGCCTTCAGTCAGTTGGTATTTAATAGTTTGCGACTGGCATTTACCGCGGCGTTGATCGCGTTGATGCTGGGGATGCTGATTACTTATGCCAAGCGTCTACAGCCCGGTTTGCCCATGCGCACCGCAACACGCGTGCTGGGCCTTGGATATGCCGTCCCCGGCACCGTCATTGCCGTTGGTGTGCTCATCCCTTTTGCGTGGTTAGACAATTCGCTGGACGCGTGGATGCGTGCGCAGTTCGGCATTGCCACCGGCTTGTTGATGAGTGGCACGCTGATCGCGGTGGTGTTTGCCTACATCGTGCGGTTTTTGCCCGTGGCCATGAATACGGTGGAGGCGGGATTGGGCAAAATAAAACCCAGCATGGATGACGCCGGACGTTCCATGGGGCTGGGTTCCTGGCAGATTCTGCGGCGCATTCACATCCCTATGTTAAAGGGCAGTCTGCTGACAGCCGCTCTGTTAGTGTTTGTGGATGTCCTCAAAGAGCTGCCGGCTACCTTGATACTGCGCCCCTTTAATTTTAATACCTTGGCTATTCGCACCTATGAACTTGCCAATCAGGAACGGCTCACCGAGGCGGCGGCATCCGCATTGATGATCGTTATTGCCGGCATTATTCCTGTTATCATCATCAGCCTTTCTATCTCAGCATCCCGACCCGGTCATGACAAACGCACTTGAACTCAGACATGTCTCTGTAGAACTGGATAAAACGCCGATTGTGCGGCAGATCAGTCTGACGCTGAAAGCGGGCGACATCGGCTGCCTGTTGGGGGCAAGCGGATGTGGCAAAACTACGCTGTTACGGGCAATTGCGGGTTTTGAACCCGTCAGTGGCGGCGAGATTTTTATAGCCGGCGAATGTATCGGCCATGCAGGATGGCAGTTACCGGTTGAAAAGCGCCAGGTGGGTATGGTGTTTCAGGACTATGCACTGTTCCCTCACATGAATGTGCGCGACAACATTGCATTCGGATTACGGTTGCTTGGCAGCACAGCCCGTCGACAACGAGTTGATGAATTGGCAGCCATGCTGCGCATCACAGAACTGCTGGATGCCTGGCCGCATCGTTTGTCGGGTGGTCAACAACAGCGCGTGGCGATTGCCCGTGCGATGGCGCCTAAACCGCGGATTCTGTTGCTGGATGAGCCTTTTGCCAGCCTGGATGTAGAGCTGCGTGAACAGATTGCCCGTGAAATCCGCTTGGTTCTGAAGCAAGACGGCATTACCACCATTCTTGTCAGCCACAATCAATATGAAGCGTTTGCCATGGCCGATGAGATTGGTGTCATGAGCGAAGGTACTTTGCAACAGTGGAGTCCTGCGTTTGAGTTGTATCACGAGCCCAAAAATGCCTATGTGGCTGACTTTGTCGGAGAAGGGGTGTTCTTGCCAGGGACCGTGGTTGACAACTTGCATGTGCAGACCGAGCTGGGTCTGTTATACACGGATCAAGCGCTGGCTTTTGCGGTTGGCGAGGGTGTATCCGTGCTAATCCGTCCGGACGATCTGATTCACGATGATCACAGTCCAGCCACTGCCAAAGTCATCGACAAGGCCTTTCGTGGGTCGCAGTTTTTGTACACATTGGAATTGGAAAGCGGTGCACGCGTCTTAAGCCTGGTGCCCAGCCATCACGCACATGGCAAAAACACCCAGATCGGCATCAAGGTGGAAATGGACCATTTGGTCGCATTTCCACGTTGAGTATTAATCATAAAACCACTTGTCAGGTCGTTTACTTCACGTCGGCCTTGGTGAACATCACGGTGTTGAGCGGTTTGCCATCAATCTCAAATGAGGCTATTTCCACACGCCCGCCACCTGGACCAAACGGCCATTTGGCGCTGACATAGCCAGTCATGCCGCCGCTGCTGACCATGCCGGCACTGATGCCAAAGTTCTTGGCCAATCCAATGGCAGTCCACTCACACGCACCTTCACCTGATGAGGTCAGCGCGTAGAGCTCGTCACCGTACTTAGGCGATTTGCCCAGGCTTTTTACTTCCATAGTGCAGCCACCACGGCCATTTTCGCCGGACGATGACAGATAAGTTCCTTCAATCATGGTTTGTGCAGAGACGGGCAGTGCTGCACAAAAACCGACTGCCAACAGCATGCTGCTGAATTTTTTCATTTGAATTGCTCCTTGATCTGCTGAAAGGCCAACAACCTGATAACCACTCTGAGGGCGAGTGTAGGCAGGTTGGTCACCATTCGTTTTGATACAGATCAAGGGCAGGCGCTTAGCCCTGGTCTACAAAAAATGACTCCAGGCTATGTCCGGTAAGGCGTTTGATGCTGGAAAACACAAACCAGATTGCTGTCATCAATACAATCATGCTGGGAATAGCAATAACCGGATAACTCAGTGCCGTCATACGGCCAAGCTCAGCTGTGTACTCCGGTGTGCCGGGGGGGCTGATCAGGATAACGGTGGCCAGTATGTAATTCAGCACAGAAGACATAAAAAATGATGCGGCCACTATATACGACGCCTGAGCCATACGCTGCCCAAACGCTGCTGTATTGCCGCGTGCCGCCAGCGCCGCATACAAATCATCAACGCGAATCACCTGGCCATTCAGGATCAGGGTTTTAACCAGCGGGAAACGCGTGTATTGGCTGCCCAATACCGCCAGTCCGATGATGCCAGGGATTGCGGCTTCTTTGATGGCGATATATTGCGGATCGAGTTCCAGCAGGCTGATGCCGCCGGTGAGCATGACGCTCACGATACCCAGTACTGAGAACGGGTTAATCTTGCCTGTATCTTTCAGATCCCACAGGCCGTAACCAATCGGGAAACTCAACGCCAGCACAATACTCCACGCAGGGCCAAGGCTGTCTTCGCCGCTGAAGCGCGTCAGAATCACAACCGGGATAATGATGTTAAATGCAAGATTGCCGAGGAAGCCGCTGCCGGATTTTTTTGCTGGGCGTGATGGTTTGCTGCTCTCTGTACCCTCGGTCATAGTGTGGGCCTGGTCTGGATTTAAAGGGCAGGTTAAAAGGGTAGATCGGAAAGAAGTGGTAGCTACGAGTGGATTTGAACCACTGACCCCAGCATTATGAGTGCTGTGCTCTAACCAACTGAGCTACGTAGCCATCGCAAGGCGCGCATTCTGTCTAA
>JBFZEG010000154.1:0-6051 GCA_041306975.1 Gammaproteobacteria bacterium
CTGATTTGCTGGCCAGCGCCCACAGATCAAAAAACGGCGCTCGCCCTCTTGCAAAGGTTGCCACGCTAGCAAAACCTGCTGATTGCAGGGTTGCATGTAAGACTTTGCGGGTAAAACCGCAGCGATGAGCCATGTACAGATTGCCCTGCGCCATGCTACGGCGAAAGCCATACAGAATATCCAGCGGGGCAATCGGCCCGGCGGGTGAGGTGTACGCGGCCTCGGTGAGCTTGTCCTCGGCAATCAGGGCGCAGACCGATTGCAGGTCCGGGCAGGTGATCACCGCAAAGCCGTCATCAGAGAGCACTCGCAAAAACTCCGCCAAGGCCA
Source organism: Gammaproteobacteria bacterium (assembly GCA_041306975.1). Lineage (GTDB taxonomy): Bacteria > Pseudomonadota > Gammaproteobacteria > Pseudomonadales > Pseudohongiellaceae > Pseudohongiella. The sequence continues at coordinate 331 of JBFZEG010000154.1, forward strand.
CCGGGACCTCGTGCGGGTACAAATGTTCGATGTTGTGACTGGAAAAAATGCCCTGCATTGTCCCACTGCCTACCGCGTTCATGTCTGTCATGGTGCCGGTAACATCGGGGGAAACCGATGGATCGATGTCCAGGCGCACTTCGCTCCAGGCATCGGTATTAAAACCACGGGTGGTTCGATCTTTGTGTTTCGGGCCGCAGCCTATATGCAGAAGGTGATTCATGAGGAGTTATCTCTCGCGCTTTTATTGCCACAGCTGGCTCAGTTATTTTCCGGACTTTGCGCCCTTTTTCTTTGCAAAGGGTTCTGCCAGCAGCGCTGCCAGTTCTTTTGCATACGTGTTTCTAGCGGATTGTGTTATCGCCAGCAGGATGTTGAGGTCGTAGTCTTTGTTATCAACAAAAAACAGTCTGCATACATTGTCCTGTAGTAGTCAACTAATCCCTGACAAAATTTTAGGTAGATTTTCAGCTTTTCCCGGCGGCATACCATTGTTGTACCTTAGTTCCAAGGATTATCGGCCCAAATATAAGTGATATCGCCACACCATACTTTGTTTGGGGCTTCCAGTTTAAAGTCTGTTGTAAATGATCGTCGTATGTTTGTCATTGAACACCGCATTCATAGTGGTCATGTTACCAACCAAAAAGGTGTCCGGTTTTTTATTAGAACACTACATGTGTCCGTGAAGATGGGGTAGAACCTGCATGCGAAAAAATTCAACAGAAAATTGAATGAATCATGCATGCTGCTGTATTGTTATGTCCGAAAAATTGCATATTAAGTGCAAACTAGTATTTCTAGGCGCACGGAAAAGCTAGGATCGGAAACGCAATAACCTGAACGAGATATGGAATGGTTGGCAATATGAGCCTCAATAACAAAGTATATTCGATCTTAGAAAAGCAACTCGCAGAAAACCTAGGATCGGTGAGCACTGACTCACTAAATCAGTCTCTCAGGTTACTTTGTAAGTGGCGAAGCGTTTTGATACAAAACACTCTTTTAGGCAAGGAAGGGACCATCGTAAATCAGGGCGCCTTGAAAGGCTTAAACTTTATTTCTAATTCTGCAGAAGGTTGCCATGTAGCTAAATTGCTCGGAACCTATGAGCAGCCACTTCAGCCTTTTGTTGAAAGCGCCATCAAAAAACAATATCAAGTAGTCCTTAACATCGGATGCGCTGAGGGTTATTACGCCGTAGGCATGTCATTAAGGATGCCGAATACTCGAGTGCTCGCATTTGATATTGATACAAATGCTCGTGAAAGTTGTATCGCGTTGGCGCAAAAGAACGGCGTTTCTGGCCGATTGATAGTTGGGGGAAGGTTCAATCCAGAGGACTTTTTAGCTTACTCGGATGATCATGTGCTGGTGATGTGCGATATTGAGGGTGCTGAGCGCGAGCTTCTTGATGTGGCAAATTTTCCAGCACTTAAGAGGATGGACATAATCGTAGAAAGCCATGAATGCCTGATCCCGGGGATTACGCAGACCCTTATTGACAGATTTAAGGACTCTCACCGGATTACTGTTGTACAGGACGATGGGCAGCGCCTTCTAGATAGCCCTCCGGCATGGTTTTATCAACTTGCCCACCTCGACCAGTTGTTGGCTACATGGGAGTGGCGCTCGGGGCCTACACCTTGGCTGGTAATGTCAGCTAATCATCCAGCATAAATGCGATGCCTGCTTTATCTTAGCTACAACACTCAGCCTGACTGTTATCCCAAGGGGGTATGGTCCGACAGATCTTGCCAATGATTTTTGCGCAAACTCTTAAAAGACTTGTGCTGTACTTTAAGATGCCATCATTTGACTTATTCAGCATTGTTTGGGAGGCTACTGTTTTAGGAATCTGTGGATTATCTGACCTTTAGCCCAATCTCACCAGTCTTAGGGGTGTCGATAAAAATGCTACCCATCCAAGGCAACGTCATCCTGTCTGGCAATCTGTTGTCCTAACTAAACAAATATTATTTAGGTATGACTATCTAATGAAATTCCTGCACATTGGATGCGGCCCAAAGCGTAAGGACCGCACTACACTATGCTTCAGAAGCGAGCGTTGGCATGAGGCCCGGTTGGATATCGATCCAAACGTTTTTCCACATATGGCAGAAGTATCCTCTGGTTCTGTACAGGCAATTTTTTGCTGGCAAAGGGTTTATCATCCTTTCTTTGATCTTTGGGCACTTGCGAGCAAATCTGAGCGTAGCGAAACTGAGATGCGCGAAGAGGCAAGGCTGCCTTTCCCTGAATAAATGCATATCGAGGCAGGCAGATAATTTATGGACGTAGCGATTTACTACCATCCGGAGGCATACACCATCGGAGGCACAAAGCTGATGGGGCGCAACGCTGCTGGGGAATCTTTTTTGCGAGGCTTTTTCGCTCACTCCACCTCAAGAGAGTTATGGGTTCAAGTAACTAAACCCGAACACGCGAAACAATTTGCTACGACGGCTCAAGATCTGGGACGAAGGCAACCAGTGCACGCGGTGGACAAGCACAGCCTTGCAGCACTAAAGCAGGTAGGAATGGTTTACCACCCCGGGCCAGGTATTGGTGATCATGCATTTCATCGAGCTGCATTTGGCCATAACTCTTGGAGTCTGTGCGGCATTACCCATACAACATCCTCTGCAGGAGCGATGGACGCGCTGGCTAACTTAATTTCTGACCCGCTACAAACGTGGGATGCACTTATCTGCACCTCCAACGCTGTAAAGGACAATGTAACTCGGTTGCTGCAGGCGCAGGCGAACTACCTTGAAGAGCGGCTTGGAATAACTCGCCTCGTTTTGCCACAATTACCCGTTATACCTATTGGCATTCATACCAAAGACTTTGAATTCAGTGCAGATCAAAAGGCGGCTGCTCGCGCACAGCTGGGGGTCGGCGAGCAGACATTGGTAGTGCTATACATGGGTCGTCTCTCATTTCATGCCAAGGCGCATCCGCTTGCGATGTATCAAGCACTTGAATTAGCCTGTTCTCAAACATCAAAAGAATTGGTTCTTATTGAGTGCGGCTGGCATGCTAATGAATTCATTAAGAAAGCCTACTCAGATGCTGCGAATGTGGCTTGCCCATCGGTTCGGGTTATCAGTCTTGATGGCCGTGACGCACAAGATCGGCAGCGAGCTTGGGCGGCAGCAGATATTTTCTGTTCCCTGTCGGATAACATTCAAGAGACCTTTGGTATAACTCCTGTAGAGGCTATGGCTGCCAAGCTGCCCGTAGTAGTTTCGGATTGGAACGGCTACAGAGATACCGTTCGCGACGCAGTGGACGGCTTTCGCATCTCAACCCTAATGCCAAAGGCCGGCTTAGCAGGTGATCTGGCTGTTCGACATTCGCTCGAAATAGATTCCTATGATATGTATTGCGGCTATACCTGCTCGCTAATTGCAGTTGATGTGCAGGCAGCCGCACAAGCCTTTACTCGACTTATTGAGTCGGCAGAGCTCCGCGAGAAAATGGGGCAGGCTGGTCGACAACGAGCTAGAGAGTTATACGACTGGGCAACGATAATCCCTCAATATGAAGACCTTTGGGCCCAGTTAAATCAGTTGCGGACAGGAGGGCCAATAAAGCAAACCTCTCTGCAACATCCCTGGCCCGCTCGCACTGATCCGTTTCACACATTTGCAGGCTATCCAACAAGTTTTTTGACACCAGATATAGTGTTAAGCCTGGTAGATGCGGACGTCAACAGCACTATGGAACGCGCTAGAGTTTACCGCCAATTAGCGATGATTGACTTTGCCAAAATGATTCTGCCGGACTCCTCAGAGGTTGATTCTGTTATTCTCGTCGCAGCATCTGGCCCAAAAACTGCCGAGCAACTTGTTGCTGGTATTTCTCAAGAGCGCCGTCCATTTGTTTTTCGCGCTCTGAGCTGGCTGCTTAAGATTGGTGTGCTCAAGGTAGTGCCATGAACATCCTTTTCATCCACCAGAATTTTCCTGGCTAGTTTAAGTTCCTTGCTCACGCGCTGGCCCGGTTAGGCATTACGCCCATGACGGCGCCCACCGCCAAGGTTGCTGCGTTCGAAGCATCCAGCAAGGTCTGCGGCGCAAGGTGAGCGTAGCGCTGTGTTGTTTTCACCTGCGTGTGGCCGAGAATCTTCTGCACCTCGTACAGGCTTCGGCCGTTGTTAATCAGTAAGCTTGCGAAGCTGTGACGCAGATCATGAATCCGAACCTCTGGCATACCTGCCCTGATCCTTGCCGTGTTCCAGGAAACGTAAAATGTCACGTACGGCTTACCGGTGGCTGGATTGGCAAACACGTGATCCACGGCGTACACACGCGGCGCCGAGCCGAGCAGACTCAGAACCCCGTCGGAGATCGGTACATGGCGAGGCTTACCGAGCTTGGTGGTTGGAATGCGCCAAAGTCGGCGCTCAAGATCAAAGTCTTCCCACTTCGCATCAAGCACCTCACGCTTTCGGGCGCCCGTTAAAATCAGCATCGGGATGATGTACTTAAGCATCTGGTTATCGCTCTTACACACTGACTCATAAAGCACTCGGGCCTCATCGCTGCTCAGGTAGCGTTCCCGCTTGTTGTTCTCCTCAAGTAAAGGCACTGCGGCGCAGGGATTAGCTTTGATACCAGGGACCTCCCAACGCATGGCCAGGTTAAAGATGAAGCGCATCATGATGAGTAACCGGTTAGCTGAACCCGCGGCTCCCGTTGTACTGCGCTCACGGTGCATCTTGAGGATATCCTGACGTGTTATCTGGTCCATGTAGCGGTTAGCAAAGCGTGGTAGTAGATGGTTCTTAAGGTAGCTCACGTCAGTGGTCCAGCTGCGTTTGTAAGTCTTGACGTGAGGGAGGTACTGCTCATCGATGAACTGGCCGAAGGTGGGGACTTGTTTGAGCGCAGCCTTTTCCTCGCTGGGGTCGTGGCCGGTGGCGATTTGGTTCAGGGTCAATCGAGCAATGTGCCTTGCCTGATATAGTGTTAAAACAGTAGCATTACCTATACGATACTGGCGTTGTTTCCCGCGATAGTTTGTGTATCGTAGATAATACGTTTTGCCTCCACTACGTCTAACCTCAAGTACCAAACCCTTGCACTCACGATCAGTGATTTCTTGCTTGGTTAATGAGGGTAGGCATTGTGCGGAGTTAACAGCTGGTTGAGTTAGATTAATTTGTCTCATTAAAGGCATCTCCAGATACTTTCACGATACAAATTGTATATTACAGGTCTTGTAAAATGCAAGAGAACGTTTTCCGCTTTGCCCTGCAGATTAAAGCAGGGCGCACAGTGCTTGGTTGGAGTCAAACTGAGCTGGCCAAGAAGGCCGCTATTGCTCGTCCAACAGTGGCCAGGATCGAATCTTTCAGTATGCAGCCCAAGCTAGATACTGCAGAGAAGATAAAGGATGCGCTCAGAAAATCAGGAGTAGAATTCTCGGATCATCATCCAGAGGGAGGGTTTACGATGACTGTTAAAAGCGGTGCCATACAGCCCCAGCTTGCGCAGATCAACGAGCGCGAGGTAGAGGTAACTAAGAAGCTTGTGCAGCAGTTTTACGGGCTAGTAAACAAAGGGTAACTGACCATTGGGAGGACTCAGGAAGCCGGTGCAGATGCTGATTTCAAATATTCAATTAAAACAATATCTTAAAAAAATATTAATAATAATGCCTCAAAAGAGATACCTAATGAATCAGGAAAGATACAGGATGTATCTCTAATAG
>JBFZEG010000094.1:0-6032 GCA_041306975.1 Gammaproteobacteria bacterium
TTGTTGGCAAATTGTGCTTTTATTTCTGCAAATGTCTGCGGACCAAAACCCTGGATGTTGTCGGCCGGCGCTTCGTCAGACACCCCTGGGTGAGCCGCGCCGAGCAGCAGCGCTGAGGACAACACCACTGAAGCCAACCGTTTACTCATCATTGCTTAACTCCTTAAAAACATAGCCATGTTGTTCACTTGCCCAGCTCAGATAGACACCGTCGGACGATGTAATCAGCAATGGATGATCACTGGCCTGATCGGTGGTGATGATGGTCTGCGGAGCCGACCAGCTGCGACCCTCGTCGTGTGACAGCATCAGTTGCAGGGGTGTCGACATGCCATCAAACCCTTTCCACACCAGATAGAGCGTGTCTTTAAACGTCGCCAATGAAGGATGACCGGCGCCGGGAGTGCCGTCAACCTTGATGATATCGGCCGGTGTGGCTGAGGCCAGATCATAACGTGCGTAATGAATGCCGCTGTGGATGGTGCCGGCGCTGAACCAGCTCATGTGGTACTGGCCTTCACTGCTGGCGGGGACCATGGTGGGGCCGTGGTGCGGACACGCGTCGATCTGCCAGTCATCGACAGTCGCACGCGAAAAATCGCTCACAGTACCCTCGTGACTGAGCACGGCAATGGCGTGATCGCGTATCTGATCACCAAAAATCTGTCGCCACAGAATGGCGACGTCATCCTCGCCATGGGGGGCGACTGCAATGCGGCAGCATTCGCAGCTATTGTGTGCGACCCGTACGTTTGGAATAAAGCTGGCGCCCAGATCATCAGAGACTGTGTAGTAAATCGCTGCCCCGGCATACTCTTCACTGTTTGCCAAACTGGCTTCCAGATCACGTTTGTCTATCCAGGTGACAAACAGCTTGCCGGATTCTGTCAGGAACAGGCTGTCAAAGCGGTGGCCGATGGCCAGGCCGTCGTCATTGATGGTGCGTGGTTCTTCAAAACTGCGACCGCCATCGGTTGATCTGGAAAAACGTATCTCACCGGTAAAGCGGTTAGAGGTCTTTTGGGTCCACGACAACAGCACCGTGCCATCATCGGCGACAATGATCTTGGGGCGGTTTTCACCATTGAATTCAGCATCTTCGGGCACGCTATTTACACGTACCGGTGCAGAAAAAGTTGCGCCGAGGTCCTCCGAGCGCGATACATACACATGCAGGTCAGCCACAAAGGCAACCCACACATGATTGTTCTGATCAAAGGTGGCACTTGGCGCGCCGCCGCAGTGGACACTGACCGTTTGTGCGCCTTGCGCCGCTTGGACTGCTTCGCAGCTCAGCGCGTGTGCCGGCGATGACAACACCATGCCCGGCAGCAGACTGGCGAGTGCCAGTGTTCCAGCAAATAAAAACTGCCGGATGGTGTTCAAACCATCCGGCAAAAGTCGGCCATGTAACCGACGCGGAGAATCAGAAATCAAATGAGACGTTTGCAAATAATGTTCTCCCCGGCCACGGGTGGGCCACATAAGCAACTTCGTCGGTGAGGTTGTCGACACCCACACCCAGACGCAATCCGTTGGCAAAATTGTAATCTGTTTTAAGACCGACACGGCTGAAACCGTCTTGCGCACCAAACACGTTATTTTCGCGGTCCAGATTGTCCGTGCGCCCGAAACTGTCGCTGGCATACTGATAGTTTATTCCGGCATTCCAGTTGCTGCTCAGATGATAGGTCAGCAGCAGGTTGCCGCGCCACTCAGGCATGCGCGGGTACACATTGCCTTCGATACTGGGGTCAGGGCGGTTTCTGACAATGTCGGAATCGGTATTCACCAGGTTAAAGCGCATGTCCAGATTGTCGATCAACAGGTCATCCACGTTGGCGATAAACTCAACACCCAGAGTTTCAATTTCATCGACTGGGATAAAGGTTCTGACGGTCAGCCCACCGGGCAACACTTCTGCCTGTGATTCGATCACGTCTTTAACAGTTTCCTGAAACACGTTAACCCGTAGGTAGCCGCCGGCAATTTCGCGCTCGATCATCAGGTTCTGGTGCACACCGTCTTCCGGTTGCAGTTCTGGATTGGCGACGCTGATGGCGTTGTAAGCAGAAAACTGGCTGAACAACTCTTCCACGATTGGGAAACGATAGGCTTTACCTAGCGCATAGGCGACACGCCAAGGCTCATTGACCTGATAACCCAGCGAGAATTTTGGTGACACTTCGCTGCGCGAGGCTTTGGGCACGGCAACCAGATCAAATTCCGGGGTGCTGGCGATGTCGCGCGAGAAATAGCCGTTACTGCTGCTGAACTCTTCCCAACGCACGCCAAAACCGGCATCCCACTGCGCGCTGATGTCCCAGTTTAATTGCGCAAACAACGCATTCATCTGAGTTTCGCCGCCGCTGCGGCTGTTAAAGCGGGCAAACGTGCCAACACGGTGATCGTTGGTGTTAAAAACATCCAGATTCAATTCATAGGCGTCATGACGGGCGCCCGCAATCAGTTCCAGACCTTCAACCCCGAGTTGATCAAAGGAGAGTTTGGCCTCAGCACTTTTCCAGCCAGTATCACCAAAGGAGTTGACCTGACCCGCCAGTGTGTAGGCGCGGTCGCCCGGATTGGCCTGGGACGAGCGGTTATCGTCACGCAGGATGTCGAACTGATTGACGTTGGCTTCAAACATCACCCCGTCCGCAACCGGCCCACGGACGCGCAAGCCCAGTGACAGGCTGTCACGCTCCTGCTCCGACACACCCAAACGCGCGGCCGGCACATTGTTGCGGAAGCCATTCTGCAGCACGTTACCGCTCCAGACTGTCGCGCCGGCGGCATTACGCAGATAACTGTTGGGTTTGTTGGAGCCGTTGTAACGGTCTTCATAAGCGACGTTTAACAGCGCCTGCCAGTCACCAAAATCCTGGCCGATCTTTAATTTAAAGTTGTCGGTCAGTGTGTCCTGGACGCCGGTATCGCCAAACCACAGGCGAGAAGCGGAGCGCTCGTCATTGCCCACCACGCCGCCGGTGACACTGGCGGCATTAGCGGCTGAGGTATTTGCACCAAAGAAAAACGACTGTGGCTGAGACTCGCTGTCCAGACGGTTGTAGGACAGGTAAATACTGGTATCGCCAATTTTATCGCCATAGGAGAAAAACATTTTATGGCCGGTAACCGTGTCGCTGAATCCGTAGGCACTAAAATCCTGAGAGAAATAGGAGCTGTCAAAGTGAAACTCGCGCTCTTGCGGGATGGCAGATTCAATCAACACCACGCCGCCCATGGAGTTGCCACTGAACTCAGCGGAAAACGGGCCATACAGAACTTCTACCTGGGCAATCTCACTCGAGGACACCATGGTCCAGCGCGGTGCACCGTTAAAGCGCGACTGCAGCAGGTAGTGCAAGGGCACACCATCCGCAAACACCATGGAGCGCGAGGTCTGGAACATGTTGGAACCACGCATGCCCATGGTGCCATTGGCGTCGCCAATAAAACGCCGGCGAATCACCAGACTGGGTTCAAACTTCACCACATCTTCTGTGGTGGTGACGTTGATGCTGACCAGATCCTGCTGCGTCAGAATGCTGCTGGGATGCGACGCTGCGGCACGCTGGCTGTTGGCGGCGCCCCACACGGTGACTTCTTCGATGGCGGGCGTGTTTTGGGCATGCGCTCCAAATGCGGCGGTAAGTGCAGTGAGCGCGGCAATTCGGCGGACCAGCAGTTTTTGAGTGGGCATAGGGGTCGATCTCGTTTTAGGGCGTGGTTGTAATTTCGCCACAGTCTAGGGAAATGCTGGGGGGATTCAATGCGACATAGTGTCGCAGGCCGCGGTACGGACAAGTGTTGAGGGTCACGCCGCGGTGCATGCGTTGGTCTGCAGATGGAGCGGGTCGCAAAAACCGCTTGTTCATGGCACTGACCGTTCGTTCATCAGTGCCTTAACCCTCTGCCCGACAGCACCTAGCATGGGTCTCCCGACATCGTGTCGCATGAAGAGGGCTTAGATGATGACTGCACCCATAAACAGTTCCGACCTTACCACCGACCGGCGAAGCAAGCTCGACGTTGTCCAGCGGGCATTTGCCAGGCTCGGCGCTGTGTTGATCGTTTTACTCTCCCTGGCATTCCTGGTTGATGACGCCCTGCCATACTTGCAATACACCCAAGCGAGCTACGAGCGATTCTGGGAACGCTCGGGATGGCTGCTGATCCATGTGCTTGGCAGTTCTCTGGCTCTGCTGATCGCACCCTTTCAGTTCTGGTCGGGGCTGCGCCGGCCTCATCTGACAGTGCATCGCTGGAGACGTTTGATGGCAGTGCATCGCTGGACAGGCAGGCTGTATGTTGCCGGCATTGTGTGCGGAGCAGCTACGGCATTTCAGCTCTCCTTTCATACCGAGGAATGGACTTTTGGTGTTGCGTTGTTTACCGGTGCAGTTGTCTGGCTGGTGACCACAGCGATTGCGGTGTTTGCGGCGATTCGACGTCGCATCCATGCGCATCGTGAGTGGGTGATGCGCAGCTACATTCTCACATTCTCTTTTGTCAGCTTCCGTTTGATTCTTGAGATCCCCTGGGTTGAGCAGCTCGGAACGGAAGCGCAGACCTCAACTACCGTTGGTTGGCTGTGCTGGGTCGTGCCGTTGCTGACCTATGAATGTGTGCGTCAACTGCGCCAGGATGCTTTGTTTAAACATGTGTGATCGATCTGCAATCCAGACTGAGCTTTTTTGTTGTTGTTCCTGAAATTAACCTGGAGTCTTAAACCATGAATGTTACTCGATTTTTTCTTTCTGTTGCCCTGACGGGTGGTTTAGCCACGATTGCCGTGCCGGTGCTGGCACAAGATGAACAGGCGCTGGTACCACTGCCTTCCATTCTGGATTTTTCCCAAGGCGCGGGTTTTGCCGCTGCACTGGGGGTGAGTGCAGAGTTCGAGACAGCCTACGATGGCGCCGATGAAACTGAACTTGAAGTTGAGCCCGCTGGCGCAGTGCACTATCGACGTGGCAATCATCTGTTCTTCTGGGAAGGTAACGAGCTCGGATGGCGAGGGCGTCTGGCTGATAACTGGCTGGTGCAGGCCGGCGTCCGTAACGAGGGAGGCCTTGAACCGGATGACTCAAGTGAGGGCTATCTGAATGGGATTGAAGCACGCGATTCGCATGTGGTGGGTTTCCTGGAAGTGCGTCGTGGACTCGGTACGCAGTGGCGCAACTGGGTGGCTGCGAGGCTGATGGGTGGGCCATCAGAGTTTGGCACACTCGGCGTGCTCGCGGCAGGGCATCGGTTTGGCGAGCAAACGGATGGGACGGGCACTGAGATATACGGCTTTGTGACACTGGGCAACGGCCAATTTCTAGACAAGGATTTCGGCGTCACCGCCGCGGATTCACGCACTTCGGGACTGCCTGCATACCAGCTCAGTGGCGGCTACCGGTCTACGGGCATTCAACTGGTGCATCGCAGAGACCTGAGTGATCGTCTACATGCTATCGCGCAGGCGGGTGTCGAGCGCTACGCGGGTGACATTGGCAACAGTCCGATCGCGCGCCGGGACACCGAATTTGAACTCTCCGTTGCACTGGTTTGGCGATTCTGACGCAGGCACAATTGAGACTACCGTTCGTTCACCAGTTCAACCATTGGTTCAGGCTGTCTGGGGACAAAAACAGCGTTTTGCTATAGTCTTACCCACTGCCCGGTTGTTGGCAAATGGCCGGGCGGCTGACGTTGTTCCTGTTATCTATTTGGAGTCTTTATTACCATGACTGTTATTCGCACGTTTTTTTCCTGTGCCCTGACGGGTTGTTTTGCGATCGCCACAATGCCGGCATTGGCGCAAAGTGAACCACAAGGCTTTTACGTTACCGCTTACGCACAAGCCAGCCGCTTGAGCTCAACCAGCTTCGATGAAATCGGCAATGCCAATCTTGGCGCCGGCCTCAAAGCAGAATTTGACGCCGGCCTGGGACTGGGCGGCGACATCGGCTACAAGTACGGCAATGGCTGGGCGGCCGAATTTGAGTGGAACTGGCGCCGTCACGAGCTGAAGTCGCTGA
>JBFZEG010000175.1:0-9872 GCA_041306975.1 Gammaproteobacteria bacterium
CGCATGCCGTCATAAATGGAGCAACGGGCGCCGCCGGGGTTGTTTTGCGGATGGTAGTGCAGCATGGACGGGATTTCAGCGGAGCAATCAAACGGGGAAATCCGGTCGGGTCGCGAGCCCAGGGACTGGTCACACAGATACCAGTTTGGCCAGCCTCCGATCAGCGTGCGGGTTGCCTCGTCAAGACCGTTGGCAGGATCATTGGCATATCGCCGCCATGGACCGCTGCATTCCTGAGAATCGGTAAAGTAGGTCACCGCGTCCGGAAACGTCATGCTGATCAGCAAACCATCCAGAATCCCGGGGTAAGCGCCGGCGATCAGCAGTTGCTGCATGGCGCCGCCTGATCCGCCGGTCCCAATGGTGTGTACCGGCAGTCCATAGTTTTCAGTAAAGTGCTCTTTGACCATCATCGTGGTCTCGGCCGACAATACATCGTTGCAACCTCCCTGAGCGTTCACATTCAGAGTCGAGGATGCAACCGCATAACCCGCCGCCAGCGTCGATTCTCTCAATACCCCACCTGTTGTTGTGCCTTGAAAGTAACCGGCCTCGCAGCCGCCGCCGTAGCTATAGACCAGCCGTCCGTTCCAGGCGGCAGATAAGCCCGATGGTGTTTGCGGGTCGTACAGCGTAGCAATCTGATAAATCGCCCGGTTAATGGTGCCGGTTTCCAGTTTGACGATAAAGGGAACCTGCTGCCCCGTTGCGTTAGTAATGCTGGCGACGTCATCAGGCAATTGCTGCGGGTTTTCAAGCGCAACAAAATCTTCGCTGTCCTGTGCGCGATACACATAATCAAAGCGTGTTGGTAGTGAGCAATCGGCGGATTGACCACTGACATCCATGAACTCACCGTTGCCAATTTCAAAACGACGTGCATTACCCTGCCGGTCGGGTGCCAGGTCTTTCAGGCACACGTAAGGTGTCTGCTGTTCTCCGGAGATGACGGGCCCGGTCTTCGGGTAATTCACCAGCGTAATTTGGGTCTCTGCGCCGTCCAGCGTTGCGCTGAGGGTGTTTTCTCCCGGCGCAAGTCCGCTTACCCGCGTAGTGACTATCCACACCCCCTCTTGTTGCATGGCCTGAGAGTGGTTGCTTAGGTCGGTCGCGGTGGCTGAGCCGTTTAACGTCAATTCAGGGCCATCAGGTCCGCTTGTCCGGTATCGGATCTCGATCAGGGCATCGCCCCCGGTCACCAGATGCGGCGCACTGGACAGCACGGCGAGGCTGAGTTCAACGGGTGTATTCTGAGTGGCGTCCTGACAGGCTGCCAGGGCTAGGCTGAGCAGGATTAGCGGTGTTGTTTTAATTGTCATGGCTGGCTCCCGAGGTTACTTTCTGCAAGACTTCACTGGTGATGAGGTTGAAATCCAGATCAGCTTACACCAAACTGCAAATCCGGCACATTAAACCCTGGCATACCATGTTGAGCGCAACGTTCAGAACAACACTGAAGACCCTGCTGTTTAAAGTGATGGTGCCTTTGTGCCTGTTATTCCAGCCCATGGTTGCCCCTTCCTTGCTGGCTCAGCCGTTTATGAGCTTGCCACCCGTGAACACGCCGCTTGCTGTAGAGCAAGAGGATATTGCCGGTGAATTTGCGTTCGCACGCGTACAGTACAATTCTTATTATCAGGGCGGTTTTGGTTATGGCCCCTGGTCTGTTGACTTTCCGGATGCCGACCGCAATTTTCTGCGGGGGGTGGCGCGGCTGAGTAATGTGAGGGTGATGCCCGAGCCAATTGTGCTGAGTCTTGAGGACGAACAGATATATGAGTATCCGTTTCTCTATATGCTGGAAGTCGGGCGTAACGGCGGCCCGTACTTTACGCCGACAGAGCTGGAAAATCTGCGTGAGTATCTTCTGCGAGGCGGTTTTTTACTGATAGACGACTTTTGGGGTACCCGCGAGTGGCAGGCGTTCGAGAATTCATTCTCAGCCGTATTCCCCGGTCGGGAAATTGTCAGATTGTCGGCAGATCATGAAATTTTTCGGGTGTACTACGATATCGAGGGGCCGCAGATGATTCCCGCCCTGGGTAACGAAAACGCCCAGCCGGAAAGGGATGTTGGAGAGGCGTCCCTGCATGCCATTCTGGATGATGATGGCCGAATTATGGTGTTGATCAACTGGAATACCGACATGGGTGATGGCTGGGAGCACACTTACCACCCACGTTACCCAACGCGTTACGCGAACCTCGCTTATCAGATGGGCCTTAACTATCTGATCTACTCGATGACGCACTGAAACACTCTGTACGTGCGGGGTTTCACTGCGTCATGTCTGCACAATAGTCATCGCCACGAATGGCAGGCGTAAACCAGATAAAGTCGTAAACCAGATTGTCACCCGCGTCGGCAAGATAGTCAGAGACCTGTGCACCTGCAGGATCAACTTCAAGAAATGCAACAGCCACCGCGGGCACAGCATCTGCGGGCAGATAGTTGGGCACCCCCAAATCGTGGCGGACATGAAAATTGCCGGCTAACAGAATCCGTTGACCCGCATCACCAGGTGTTGTCAGTGCATTCGCCATGTGTTGATCCCGCGCCTGTTGAACACGAACCATGGGCGGGATCTGTGCTGCAGGCAACATCCCGCAATGGCTTACATCAATTTCTTCAGTCAGTCGCTGCATCTGCGCGGTATTCAGCGCGCTCTGCTGCTGATCTGCCGGCTCCGCGCGATATACCTGCATCATTGTTTCCGCACCAATATTGCCGGCAATAAGGGTGGCGTTGGCCATTAAACCCAGCGACAGTGCGGGCTCATAAAACTCCCACGTCCAGCCGTCATCCCAGGACAGGATTTCCCGCCATTGCTCGTCTGGCGGCAAGGTCTCCATGGCTGACAGCAAATCCAGCGCAGGCTGTTGTGCCTCTGTCAGCATCTCCATCGCCAGAAACGCGGGTTGTGTGGTTTTTAGCAGGTGCTCAAGTATTGTCAGACGCAATTGGTGATGGTCGGGATTGTCATGCTTTTCTCCCAGCAACAGCAGTTCAGTCTCTGAGAGATGGTCCAACAGTGTGTCCGCTGAGATAAAGGCATTTTCGCTGCGGCTCCAGATTTGTCCGGTCAGCGGATGATCGAGGTGCAGGTTACTCTGCCATTGCATGGGTTCATCGGCAGCTTGCGTTGTTTTGCCCTCAGCACCCAACATCACCGCCAAGGTCGTTGCCCCAATCATCGGGCCTGATAATGCCAGTGCAGGTAACCCTCGCCTGATCATTTTTGTTGCCGTCACGCGGTCTGCTCCTCTATGCGTCCTTTTTGGGTTTGTCCAGTTTGGGATAATCGAGCATATTGAGAGAAGCTTGGCCAACGTCGATGGTGGCCCAGTCATCCGCTGCAAAGGTGAGTTCGGCAACGCAGCAGGTGGGCATATTGTCCAGTCGCGCGTCCGGGCATAATTCGTTCAGCAACTCAGTTAATGCAGGGTTGTGCCCAACCAGCATGACACAATCAATGGTGCTTTCCTGTTGCCGCGCCAGGTGCAGCAGATGAGCCGGCCCGGACAGGTAAATCTGTCGCTCCAGTTGAATCAGTTCCCGAGGCATGTGCAAGCGACTGGCAAAAATTTCTGCGGTGCTTACCGTGCGCAATGCCGGGCTGCATAACACGCGCTGGGGGCTGGTGCCGCGCGCAGCCATGCGATCTGCCATCATCGGCGCATCGTGTCGTCCGCGCTCGTTAAGAGGTCTGTCGATATCGCGCTGGGCAGGATCATTCCAGCTTGATTTTGCGTGCCTGACCAGTATCAAAGATTTCATTATTGCTCCGTGCCTAAGTGCGAGCCGGCCTGTTTTGGCGGAGATTTCGGCCCCTATCGTTATCTTAATCGTTAAGTCCGGCCACATTGTAACGACTGTTTGTCGGAAAAAATACCTGAGCAGGAGTCGGGGTGCAGGCTGGACTTTGGTGATCGAAATGCCCAGAATTCTGTCATAATCAAAAAGGAGATGTTCGTGCAATCATCCTCAAGAAAATCTGACGAAAAGCCGTCTCTGGTTATTTTTCAGTCTGCGCTGAGCACGACGTGGGCGGGTAATCAACACAGGGTTGATCAGCATTTGTTTAATCAACAACAGGATTTTTGACGATGGAATACTGTGCGCCAGGGACATTGGCCGACGTTTGCGCTGCGCTGGGTGCAGCATCTGGCACAGTAAAGGTATTTGCAGGTGGCACAGATCTGTTGCCGCGTTTTGTGGCCGGTGTTAACCCACCGGGCCTGTTGATTGACATCAAGCACGTACCCGAAGCACGGGAGATCAGGCGCCTTGCAGACGGTGGATTTGTGATTGGATCCGCTTGTTCCGGTGCTCAGATCAGCGCTCATGCCGAACTGGTGCGCAGTTGGCCGGGACTCGCTGAAGCCATGGATCTTATCGGTTCAGTGCAAATACAGTCGCGCGCTACTTTAGGCGGGAACTTGTGTAATGCATCACCCGCGGCAGACTCTGTGCCGGCTTTGATCGCGTCGCGGGCACGCTGCCGAATTGCAGGCAGCGATGGGGAGCGTGAATTGCCGGTGGAAGACATCATTGTGTCGCCGGGGCGCACCTGCCTGCGGCAGCACGAGTTTGTTGTCAGTTTTTTTCTTCCCGCACGCAATCCGCGCAGCGCCGATGCCTATCTGCGTATGACCCCCAGAACTGAAATGGATATTGCCATCGCGAGTGCGGCAGTGAATCTGACGCTGGATCAGCAGGGTGTTGTTAATGAATGTTACGTGGTACTGGGCGCCGTTGGCCCGGTGCCGGTGTATGCGTTACCGGCTGCCCGCATCTTGCTTGGCACCCGACTGGACGAAGAGGTTCGACAGCGCTTTCGTCGCCAGATCAGTGCGTTATGCCGGCCTATCAGCGATAAGCGCGGGTCTGCTGAGTACCGTACCGATGTCGCCGCCGTGCTGGCAGATCGCGCTGCTCTGACAGCGTATAACAGGGCATCATCATGACAACCAATATTCATGCTTCGGTTAACGGTGAACCGTGTCAGTTTCAATGTGAGACAACGGATACCTTGCTAAAGGTGTTGCGCGAGAATCTGCGGATGACGGGCACCAAGCAGGGTTGTGGGACGGGTGACTGCGGGGCCTGCAGTGTCATTATGAACGGTGAACTGGTTTGCGCCTGTCTGGTATTGGCCGTTGAGTGTGGTCAGGCGGATATTCGCACGGTGGAAGGCCTGGCCAGCGCCGGCCAGTTGCACCCGTTGCAGCAGGCATTCCTCGATAACGCCGCTTTGCAATGCGGAATCTGCACGCCGGGCTTACTGATGGCCGCCAAAGCCTTGCTGGACAAACATCCGCAACCAAATGAAACACAGGTTCGCTATTGGATTGCGGGCAACCTCTGCCGCTGCACCGGGTATGACAAGATTGTTCGCGCGATCATGGGGTGTGTATCGTGAACGAAGAGCCCACAGATTACGCCGACGTTGCTGAAATAGCCGCGGGTAACAAACCTTGCGCTGCAGTCGTTGGTACCCGCCCGGTGCGTCCTGATGGCGTTGATAAAGTGACCGGTCGTGCGCGCTTTGGCGCGGATATGCAATTGCCGGGCAGTTTGGTAGGGATGGTTTTCCGGAGTCCGCACGCGCATGCGCGATTGCTCAAAGTTGATGTGTCGGCGGCATTGGCGCTGCCGGGCGTTAAAGCCATCGTCACCGCTGCTGATCTGCCGGAGATTCCGGAAGATCAGGCAATGGACAAGGGGCAGCCGCCAGATTTCCGGGATATGTCAGCCAATATCCTGGCTCGTGAAAAAGTCTTGTATGAGGGGCACGCCATCGCGGCCGTTGCAGCTATCAATGAGCGGACTGCCAGGCAGGCGTTATCGCTGATTGATGTCGACTATGCAGTGCTGCCACACGTCATCGATTTGCATCAGGCGATGGAGCCGGATGCACCTTTACTGAACGATCACAATTTTACCAAGGGCATCAAACCGCCCCCCAAAAAGCCTTCCAATATCGCCAGCCGGTATGAACAGGTACACGGTGATGTGGTCGCAGGATTTGCGCAGGCTGACGTTATCATTGAGGAGGAGTTCAGCACTCAGCCCGTGCATCAGGGTTACATCGAGCCCCACGCTTGTCTGGTGAATGTCAGGCCTTCCGGGCGAACAGATATCTGGTGCAGTACGCAGGGCCAGTTTATGGTTCAGGCTTATTGTGCTCGTCTGTTACAGATGCCGCTAGCCGATATCCGGGTTTTCCCGCTGGAAATCGGTGGCGGATTTGGCGGCAAAACCACGGTCTACCTCGAACCATTGGCAATCCTGTTGTCCAAAAAGAGCGGCAAACCGGTGCGAATGGAGATGTCGCGCGCCGACGTTTTTAAGGCTACCGGTCCAACGTCCGGTAGTTACATGCGCATAAAAATCGGTGCGCAAAATGACGGTACTGTGGTCGCGGTTGAGGGCGTTCTGTGTTACCAGGCCGGTGCATATCCCGGATCGCCGGTGCGGTTGGGCTGTATGACTGCATTTGCTCCTTACAACATCCCCAACATTAAGCTGATTGGATATGACGTGCTCGTCAACAGGCCAAAAAGCGCTGCTTACCGCGCGCCCGGTGCGCCGATGGCATCATTTGCGGCTGAGTCGCTGATGGACATGCTGGCGCAGCGACTGGACATTGATCCGCTGGAGTTGCGTCTGCGCAATGCCGCTGATAATGGCACGCAGACCGCATACGGTGTCACCTTCAAGAACATTGGTTATCGTCAGACTCTGGAAGCTGCACGGGCCCATCCGCATTACAACGCGCCACTCGCGCCCGACCAAGGGCGCGGGGTGGCCTCCGGTTTCTGGTTCAATATTGGTGGACAGTCCAGCGCGGCAATCAATATCCACCCGGATGGGAGTGTGCTGGTGACAACCGGCACGCCTGATATTGGTGGGTCGCGCGCGTCGATGGCGATGATGGCCGCTGATGTTCTGGGTGTTGGCTACGAGCAGGTTCAGGTCTGTATTGCAGATACTGGATCAATCGCGCACAGCGATCTGACCGGTGGCAGCCGCGTCACCTTTGCTGTGGGGATGGCGGTGTCTCAGGCGGCATCTGCTGTGGTTGAGGAATTACGCCGCCGCGCTGCATTGCTGTGGAAGGTTGAAGTAGATCAGGTCAGTTGGGCGGGTGGAGCGGCCCGTTTGATGGCCTCTGACAAGTCATCAAGCCTGAGTCTGACGCAGATTGCTGCCAGCAGCGCGCAGACCGGTGGGCCAATCGCAGTTGAAATCTCTGTGAACGCGCAAGGAGCCGGACCCGGTTTTGCGACTCACATCTGTGATGTTCAGTTGGATAAAGAGACCGGTCGGGTGACTGTTGTGCGTTACACCGCCATTCAGGACGTTGGCAAAGCCATTCACCCGTCGTATGTCGAAGGTCAGATGCAGGGGGGGGCGGTGCAGGGTATAGGCTGGGCATTAAATGAAGCTTATCTGTACGACGAGAATGGCAGGCTGCTGAATCCGGGCTTTCTGGACTACCGTGTGCCCGTGGCGTCTGATGTGCCAATGATTGATACCGTGCTGGTCGAAGTGCCCAATCCGCGCCATCCCTTTGGTGTGAAGGGCGTTGGGGAGGTGCCGATAGTGCCACCGCTGGGCGCTGTTGCCAATGCCGTCTCCAGGGCTGCCGGAACCCGGCTTTGCGATCTGCCTATGTCCCCAACGGCTATCCACAAAGCGCTCAAGCGCGCGGCGCGGCGACGGCGCTGACAAACGCTGCTCACTAATGCTGCCCAGCTCGATTGACAACATGCGGTCAGCCTGAGACGATCGTTGGCCGGTGTGGATCATGCATCGGGCACGATCCCGGCATTTAATCTGGCAGAGCACTCAACCTCATGGCTCATTCTCCCAAACGAAAACTTTTCCTGGATCTGGTGCGCGCCGTTTTCCGGATCAATGGCTTGTTGCTTGCTGACGGCGATCGCATGGCAGAAGGTGTCGGTTTAACAAGCGCGCGCTGGAAGGTCATTGGAATCATCGCGCTGTCCAATTCCGGTATGACAGTGCCTGGTATTGCCCGCGCGCTGGGTCAGTCCAGACAGGCAGTACAGCGCATCACCGATGTGATGGAGGTTGATGGTCTGGTGAGTTATGCCAACAATCCGCGCCACAAACGTTCGGTGCTGGTGCAGTTGACCGACCAGGGGCAGCAGGTTTATCACGCGCTACGAACCGTTCAGGATCCATGGGCCATTGGCTTGACCGACGATGTGCCGGTTGAGGAGTTGGCGGTTGCCCTGCGACTGCTGCAACGGCTGATTTTCCGCATGGAAAAACCTTGAGTTGACCATGATCCCACTTCACACCAGTGAACAGACTCGTCAGATTGATCAACAGACTATCAGCAGTGGTATAAGCGGATACGCGCTGATGCAACGAGCTGCCAGCGCGGCGCTGCGGGTGATTCGGCAGCGCTGGCCGCAACGCCAGCAACTGATAGTGTTCTGTGGCAGCGGCAACAATGGCGGCGATGGATATGAGATAGCCCGTCAGGCGCGTGCAGATGGCCTGTCCGTGCAGATATTTGCGCTGACAGCCCCAGGCACATTGCAAGGAGATGCCGCTTTGGCGGCCCAGGCTGCGCTGGCAGCAGAAGTGCCCTGTAAGGTATTTGACCTGTCAGGTGCCACGCACTGGATATCCTCCTGCCGTCTGCAACACACCGTGCTGGTTGATGCTCTGCTGGGCATTGGTTGTAAGGGTGCACTTCGCCCCTTGGTCTCGCAGGCCGTAGATCTTGTAAACCAGCTCGAAGCACCTGTGCTGTCAATCGATGTGCCCACCGGAATATGCGCCGACACAGGGCATGCAGAGCAACAGGCAGTCATGGCTGATATCTGTCTGATGGTGGTAGCCCGCAAGCAGGGTTTGTACACCGGCATGGCGCCGGCCTTTGCCGGCGAATTGCTGTTTGATGACCTTGGGGTAGCACAAGCCCTGACCTTTCCGGTGCCACCGGTGCCCGCATCTGCCCGCGGTATAGATAGCCGGATGTTGCGTACCCCCGCACTGCTGCGCTCGCCTGTAGCCCATAAGGGGCATTCGGGCCATGTGCTGGTTGTGGGCGGAGACGCAGGATATGGTGGCGCGGCTTTGATGGCTGCACAGGCAACTGCCCGCTCCGGCGCGGGCACTGTGAGTCTGCTTACCCGCTCAGCGCACACAGGCGCAATGCTGACCAGATGCCCTGAAGTCATGGCACACGGTGTTGACGACTGGCAGGGTGATGCAGCAGAGCGAGCGCTGCAGTTGATACAACGTGCCAGTGTCATTGTGCTCGGTCCCGGACTAGGTCGTTCGCCGTGGTCTCATGCCTTGCTGCACACAGTCATTTCGCGCGCGGTGCAGTGGCGTATTCCTTTGGTGCTGGACGCCGATGCATTGAATTTGCTGGCTGCTCAGCACACTGTCTGGGAAGAGCTGGCGCCAGCAGCACAGCGTGCTCAGTGGATTCTGACACCACATCCGGGCGAAGCCGCCAGGCTGCTTCAGTGTGACACTGCGCAGGTGAATACTGACCGCTTTAAGGCCGTCACAAATCTGCAGACACTCTGCGGATGTGTAGTGATTTTAAAAGGTGCCGGAAGTTTGCTGGCATTCCCGTCGGAGGATGCGCTGATCGATATCTGTCTGGAAGGTAATCCCGGTATGGCCTCAGGCGGTATGGGCGATGTCTTGTCCGGCATTTGCGGGGCAATGCTGGCGCTGGGGCGCAGTGCTGCGGTGCGCTTTGATGCGGCTGACGCTGCGCGTTTTGCAGTGTGTGCTCACGGTGAAGCAGGCGATATTGCAGCAGCCAGAATTGGTCAACGTGGGCTGCTGGCGACGGATTTATTGGAATTTCT
>JBFZEG010000176.1:0-4775 GCA_041306975.1 Gammaproteobacteria bacterium
AGTTATCCTGCGCATAGACAGCAGTGATTACGAAACCGCCCTGGAGCGTGCCCGTTCATCCCTGTCACAAGCTGAGACGGATGCCCGCCATGCCCGCGAAGAATTTGAGCGCAACAGCGCCTTGGCCGAACAAAGACTGATCAGCGAATCACAGGTTCGTGATCTGCAGCGTCAGGCTGACAACAGTGCCGGACGTGTGCGTGATGCTCAGGGTGCCGTTGCGCAGGCTGAACTCGACTTGTCGCGCAGTGAAATCCGTGCCCCCTTCGACACTATTGTTGAAAGCAGCAACATCGATCTGGGACAGCACGTTGGCCGTGGCCAGGCGTTGGCGGTTCTGCTCAGCACGGATGAGGTTGAGGTACGCTTGCCGTTAGCGGTGAGCCAATTGTCTTACCTGAACATCCCTTTGGGTGCCCGCGGCGAGTTGCCTGTAGACATCGCGCCGCTGGTCCGCATCAGCGGCAGACTGGGTGACAGCATACAAACATGGGAGGGCCGGCTGGTGCGAATGGAAGCCAGCATCGACACCGCCAGCAACGCTGTGCAGGCCATTGTGCGTGTTGATCAGACTGAAGCCGCCATTCCGCTGCCGATCGGGCTGTACGTAGAAGCGGCCATCCAGGGGCGCAAGGTTGATAACCTGATAGCGCTGCCGCGAGAAGCGGTGCGAGGAAACAGCCGTGTTCTTGTTGTTGATACTGAAAACCGCATGTGGTACCGGGACGTCGATATCATGCGCCTTGAAAACGACAGAGTGCTGATTCAGGGCGGGCTTGCTGATGGAGAACGCATTTGCATGTCGCCGATTCAGGCCGTTGTTGATGGCATGCGCGTTAACGTTGTCGACGAAACACCTGCTCTGGCGCGTGTTCAATGAAGCCTATTATTGCGTGGTTTGTTCGTAACACGGTCGCGTCCAATCTGCTGATGGTGCTGATGGTTGTGAGCGGGCTCATAGCCTACAGCAACACCCGGCAAGAAGAATTCCCCAACATTGAGACTGGCACCATCCAGATCAATGTGCCTTATCCGGGTGCTCCACCCAGAGAAGTTGAACAGGCTGTCTGCCTGATTCTTGAGCAAGCGCTAACGCGTATCGAGAATGTTGAACGCATGACCTCGACTGCCCGTGAAGGCGCGTGTGCTGCCACCTTGCAGATGCGCGCCGGTACCGACATAAACCGTTCATTGAACGAAGTGAAAAGTGCCGTTGATGGTATTGCCAGCTTCCCGGTGGACATTGAACGCCCGATTGTTGCGTCCTTTGCACCGTCAGGAACAGTCGCTTCGTTGGCACTGGTGGCTGACACCGATGATCTGACACTGAAGCAGGTTGCCGATGAAATCCGCCTGGAGCTGCTGGATCTGCCGGAAATTTCACGTGTTGAACTTAATTATGTGCGACCGCTGGAGATCGCGGTTGAGGTTTCCGAGCTGACCTTGCGCCAAAATGGCCTTAGCCTGAGTCAAGTGGCCACCGCCATTGACCGCACGGCCATTGATGCGCCCGCGGGTACCTTGCGAACACCGGGCGGCGACGTCTTGCTGCGCAGCATCGGGCGGCTGTCTACGGGTACGGAGTATGAAGATATCATTATCCGCACCAACGCCGATGGTTCGCAGCTGCGACTCGGTGACATCGCAACTGTGAGAGATGGTTTCCAGGAAGGTTTCCTGCGTGCCCGCGTTGATGGTGAAAACGCGGTAACTGTTGATGTGTACCGCGTGGGTGAAGAAGACGTCATTACTTCCGCGGAAGCAGTGCGCCGGTACGCGGCTCAAAAGCAGTTCGAACTGCCGCAAGGCATGGAACTCAGTATTCTGACCGATGATGCGCGCGGCTTGCGTGAGCGCATTGACACAGTGGCCAGTAACGCCTACTCGGGATTTGTGCTGGTGTTGATTGTGCTGGCGATGTTTCTGCGCTTCAGGATAGCTGTGTGGGTAGCCGCGGGTATTCCGATAGGCATCTTGGGGGCGCTTGCAGTTTTCCCGCAATTTGATATCACCATCAGCTCGATAACCATGATGGCGTTTATTCTGGTGTTGGGCATTATCGTCGACGATGCCATTGTGGTAGGTGAACGTATCTATGTGCTCGAACAACAGGGGATGACCCGCGAAGATGCGGCCATTCAAGGCACCTATGAAGTATCGGTGCCTGTTATTTTCGGAGTGTTGACAACCGTCGCGGCATTTCTACCCTTGTTGCTGCTCGAGGGCCCTTTGGGCGGATTCTTCAGTGTCATTGGCGGGGTTGTCATACTATGCCTCACCGCCAGCGTGGTGGAGTCGCAACTGATTCTTCCCGGCCACATTGCGCATCGTCGTGCCACCGCACATCCACTGGAAAGGCTGCGCATTATCCAGGGCTGGAAGAGTTTCCAGAACTCTCTGTCGACGGGTATGGAGCGCTTTGCTTCAAACGTCTATCAACCAGCCTTGCGTAAGTGTCTCAAATATCGTTACGCCACCTGGGCCGGTGCAACCGCCGTGATTATCATCACCGTTGGTTTGCTGGCCAGTGGCCGTGTGGTATTCCAGTTCTTCCCGGCTGTGGAAGGCGATCGTATCTATGCCAGTCTGCAAATGCCGGAAGGTGTTGCCGTTGAATTAACAGAACGCGCGCTGGAGCGTCTCGAATCAACAGCCGACGAACTGATCGCTGAACTTGAGCAGGAATTGGCAGCGCGTCAGGCATCCGAAGGTATCGAGGCAATCGGAGTAGTTGATCGCACGCTGACAACGCTCGGTGGGCGCGTCAACCGTGGGGGACCGCCGTCCGGCCGCGGCAGCACCGGTGGCAGTCATATCGCGGAAGTGGTCATGCTTCTGAACAGTTATGATGATCGTGGCCAGATCAGCGCCAATGACATTCGTGATCGCTGGCGCGAAAAAGTCGGATTGATTCCGGATGCGCTGGAGTTAACGTTTGTCTCGGATTCGTTCTCGACCGGGCAGGCATTAAGTTTCCGGCTGGAAGGGCGTGACGAAGAAAATCTGCAGCGTGTCACTGCAGAATTGCGCGATGTGCTGGCGCGTTATCCCGGGGTATTTGATATCTCCGATTCGTTCCGCGCAGGCAAACAGGAAGTGCAGATTCAGCTGCTTGAGGAAGGTCGGCTGCTCGGATTCACGCTTGATGACGTATCACGTCAGGTCCGCCAGGCGTTTTTTGGCGCAGAAGCTCAGCGAATCCAGCGTGGCACTGACGAACTCAGGGTCATGGTGAGGTATCCGGAAGACGAACGCAGTTCCCTGGGCAACCTCGAAAATCTGATGTTGCGCACACCCAGCGGTGGAGAAGTGCCGTTGGCCAGTGTTGCCAGTATGTCCCTGGGCAACTCGTACTCAAACATCAACCGTGAAAATGGGCGACGCGTGATCACAGTGAATGCCGACGTCAACAGAGAAGTCAGTGCGCCGGAAGAAGTGACCCGCGAAGTTGTCAGTGGTTTCCGTCAACGCTGGGCATCTGAATACGATGTCACCTTGGTACTCGGTGGCGAAGGCGAACAACGTGACGAATCGCTCGGCGCGCTGTTTAGTGCCTATCCGCTGGCGCTGCTGCTAATTTATGCCTTGCTGGCCATACCGTTGAAGTCCTACACGCAGCCGCTGATTATCATGAGTGTCATTCCGTTTGGTGCCATTGGTGCCATCATGGGACATTTCATCATGGGTGCGGAGCTGGTGTTCTTTTCGATTATCGGCATGGTGGCGTTGGGAGGGGTGGTGGTCAACGCCAGTCTGGTGCTGGTGGTGTACGTCAATAACGAAGTGGCTGCCGGCAAAACACTGCATGAAGCGGTGGCATCCGCGGGTGTTGCGCGCTTCAGGCCGATTTTCCTGACATCGTTCACCACCTTCATTGGCCTGGTGCCGTTGATGTTCACGCCTACGCCAGCCACGTTTTTTATTATTCCAATGGCGATTTCGCTGGCGTTTGGTGTACTGTTCGCCACGGTCATTACCCTTTTCCTGGTACCGGCTTTGTACATGGTTCTGTATGACTTCTCCCGCCATCATATTCTGGACGAACAGGAATACGATGCCGAGCAGGAAGTAGCGCGCCAGGCAAACGCAGCGGTACAACTGGAGCGGGGATCACACGTATAACGCTGCATGCTAGGCAGCACCAACCGGAAGCACACGATGGAAAACACAGACGCTGAACAGAACCTTCACACGCCAGGGTTCGCGCAAAGCGCTCTGTGTTTTTTCGGTAACCTACTGATCATCATTGTTGGCCTGTTTGTCCTTAAGGTCAGTCTGCACAGCCTGATGTTTTTCTGCCTGATCTGGACCGGCGCCCATGCGCGGATTCTGGGTTATCACTACACCGACATCCGCTCGATGATGAGCGCGGGTATCACTCAGGCGCTCCCCGCCGTTTATATCTTTTTGCTGATAGGTCTGGTGATCGCCTCGTTTATGCACAGTGGCACCGTCGCGTCGCTGATTTATCACGGACTTGATTTACTCAGCCCATCGTTGTTTCTGGCCGCAGGACTTGTGCTGTGCAGCCTGATGTCGGTGGCAACCGGCACCTCGTGGGGAACCGCAGGCACACTCGGCGTTGTTCTCATTGGTATTGGCGGCGCCATGGGTATCCCCTTGCCTATTGTTGCCGGGATGGTGGTGTGCGGCGCAACCTTTGGCGACAAGCTGTCACCGGTGTCTGATACCACCAATCTGGCAGCGATGAGCGCCGGCACCAGCCTCTACCGACATATCGGGTCCATGCTCTACACCACCACGCCGGCGTTTGT
>JBFZEG010000187.1:0-4743 GCA_041306975.1 Gammaproteobacteria bacterium
CACGGCTTTGATCTCTGGTCCTTGCATGACTTTGATGCAGTTGTATACCAAGCCCGGTCTTTGCAAAAACCGGTAGCGCAGATAGTCGGCATCTCGTACGCCAACAATGGCATCTGCAAAAGCGTTGCGCATGTGTTGCCACAAACGATCGGTGTCCTTTTGCAGCGTATCGTCAAATTCGGCATCAAACGCCGACCAATTGTTACGCGGCTGAAGATCATCTGAAACATTGGCTGACAGTGCTATCTGCATCAACTCATCGGTTTTTTCGTATAAGCCAAGGCGCAGGGCCACGTGCATGGCTTTAAGATTAGGGAAACCAAAACCCAGCAGGTTATCCGCGTGATAACCGGCATACTGCTCGAGCATGCTGGCTGCGGTTTTAAAAAACAGACTGTTGCGACTGAAAAATCCGCGCTCCTCCGGCATCACCATCACATCACAAATTTGCACAGCCTTGCACGGTTGCGAGAAATACAGGATATCGCGCACCACACCCCCGTAATGTGCAATTGCCAGCCCACCACGTTCTGCCACCACCGATGCACCCTTACCACAGTGATACTTCCATGCCCACACGTCAGCATCAAACGGTGCAGAAAAGCTGGCTTCGAATACTGGCCGGTACGCCTCGGGCGGCAAATCAGCGGCACTGCGCAAAAACACCGGGTCAGGTTGTTGACTTGCCGTGACCACCGCATTCTTGGGCGCCCGCAGACTCAGCAGCACATGTTTGCGAAAACCATGGGCACTGGCGGAAGTTTCATCGTTCAGATCAACAATTAACTGACATATGGCTGCGTCACTCTCGCCGGCGAGTGCGGGAAGCTGATCAGCCATTGCCGTTATTGTTGCGGTCAACACCTGCTGAAAACGATGAGTATCCTCTGTGAGGTCCTCATGCAGCTCACATTCAAAGCCACTCCGTTTTGCCAACGCCAATACATGATCCAGCATCGTCAGTGGCTGAGCAGCAAGCTTATCCGCCTGATTGGCCACAAACTCATCACAGATCAGCAGTTGTCCGCCTGGCCTGAGCAGTGTCAGTGATTTGTAGAACAACGTGAGTGGCAGAAAATAACGCGCACTGTTATGAAAAATCAGCACATCAAAACCAGCGCTGTCCGTGAATTCCTGTAACGAGCAACAGCTAGACAGCTGCACCTTCGTCTTTGGCAAGGTGCTGCTGGCCAGCGCCGCTTCGCTGCAATCAATGCCGATGGCGTCTAGGCCTCTGGATAACAACATGCGTACCAGCTCACCGCTGCCACAACCCACTTCCAGAACACGGGAGGCAGGCGGTAGTTGAACCGCGGAGAGCAACCGCAGCACGCGTTTGTGCTGTGCCGCTATCAAGGCGTCCGCGCGACTGACCATTCCGGTTGCAGAGGCCGGCAGACCTTGTAATTTTTCCAGCTCCTGAGCAGTCATTTCGCCGTAAACCAGCCAGGGCGACTGTCCTGACAGTGTCTGCAACAGACTGGCATACACGTTCAGCGGAAAAATCCACGATGCATGGTTATTCTTTGTTTTGTCAGCGGTGATCATGCGGCGCATTATACGGTAGAATCCAGAACATGACGAAAACCACTCTGATACGACTGTTCAGCCTGTTTCCCGACAGCGGTGCGGATTCACGCAGCGCGCCGCGTATCGGCTTGCAGCGACTGCTCGGGCTGCGCATGCTGGTCGCAGGCAGCAGCGTTACCGGCGCCTTGTTGTTTAACCTGTTTTCACCGCTTGCGCTACCCTGGATTCCTGTTGCATTGGTCCTGACCGGTGTGGTGCTGTCGGTTCTGGTTGGCTACTGGCGTGTGACTCATGCAGACGTCATTCGCCACAGTGAGTTAGTGGCGCAATTGGCACTGGACTTTATGTTTGCCAGCATTGTGCTGATGTACACCGGCGGTTCCAGCAATCCACTGATTTCCTATCTACTGGTGCTGCTGGCCGTTGGCGCAACCTTGTTACGCAGCCTGTGGGCGCACCTGTTTGCCCTGCTGGCCATTCTGATTCACACAGCGTTTCTGGCTTACGGCATCATCAGTGATGAACACAGCCAACACATGCCCAATTTCCAGTTACACCTGGTAGGTATGTGGGTCACCTTTGTGGTCAGCGCGGCGTTGATCACCACCTTTGTCAGTCGCATGGCTGCCGCGATTCGCAGTCGCGAATTGACGCTGGCCAAATCCCGCGAGAATGAATTGCGAAACGAACAGCTGGTAGCCATCGGTTCGCTGGCCGCCGGCACTGCACATGCCCTGGGAACACCCTTATCCACGATGGCTGTTCTGTTATCAGAGCTCGACGGGCTCACCGACGATCAATTACGTGAGGCATCAATCAAGGCGGATATTCACTTGCTGCGCCAGCAAGTGGTCAGATGCAAACAGTCACTCGATCAACTCACCCGCTTTTACCACAAAGCAGATCAGCAACAACATGACCACATGCGCATGAGTTCTCTGCATGATGCCGTGCGTGACTACATTGTGAATATCCATCCACGCGCCCGTATCGACTTCAGCATTGATGAAAACTGTCGTGAAACCTGGATTCCCGCTGACATTACCATCAGGCATGCACTGATCAACATCATCGAAAATGCCATTCGTGCAGCAAATTCGCTGGTCACTGTGCACTATGGTATTGATGATACAAAAGCAGGCACGGCTCTGATCAAGGTCCAGGACGATGGCAGTGGCATTCCCGCCGAGGTGATGGAGAGCATGGGTGAGCCCTTTATTTCGTCCCGGGAAGGCAGTATGGGACTGGGTATTTTCCTCGCCAATTCGACCCTTCAGCGTCACGGCGGCAGTATCGAGATGTTTAATGTGGCCGGTGCTGGTGCACTCACACGAATCCATTTGCCGCTGACCGAGGGCAAACTCACAGGTGAACATCAACCATGACCGGCGTTATCAATGCAAAATCTTTACTTATTATTGAAGATGATCAGGTATTTGCAAGCGTAAGCTCGCGCGCATTATCACGACGCGGGTATGAAGTAGCACTGGCCACTGACATTGACAGCGCCCGGGAAATGATCAATTCGCACCCGGTAGCCTACGCCATTGTGGATCTCAATCTGGCCGGACATTCAGCACTGGAACTGATTCCTGTGCTCAGGGCACGCAACCCTGCAGCCCGCATATTGATGCTGACCGGTTATGCCAGTATCGCCACCGCCGTTGAAGCCATCAAACTGGGGGCTGACAATTACCTCGCCAAGCCCGCGGATATCGATGAAATTCTGGCCGCCCTGGATGATGACACCGACCATGATGAGCATGATCCTGAGTTTCATGAGCCAATGTCAGTGCGCAGACTGGAATGGGAACACATACAGAAAGTACTGCTGGAAAATGATGGCAATATTTCAGAAACCGCGCGTCAGTTAAAAATGCACAGGCGCACCTTGCAACGGAAACTGCAGAAAAAACCCGTCGCCGGCTGACACACAGTTTGATCAAAAACCAGCCAGTTGCACCTCAAAATGCAACGCTACAGGCTTGATTGATAAAACATTTATGTCCGGCTTTTGTGACTTTTGGCACTCCGGCCGCAGCAAAGCTTGGTATAAACTTCTGACAAGTAAAACCATACAAAAATAACAAACTTCCCTTCGTTTGCCTTTGGCATTTGCGACACTCAACCCGATATACGGACTGAGCATCGCATCGTTCGTATAACTGAAATCCATTCGGACTATGATTAGTAATAACTGCAAGACTGCACTCTACAGCGGAGCCTTACTTAAGTGAAAAAACAATACTGGGTCGCCATCGGCCTGTTTATTTTTCTGGTTGTGTGGATGTTCGTGCCACGTGAAGACATCGTGGTTGTCGAAGACAGGTACGCAATGCCTGAAACAGACAGATCCGTTACCGCTGTTGCGGCGGGAAGCCCTGTGGATGCTGGCGCAGACGGATTTACTGTACTGGTAAGTCAGGTACAAGCCAGCACCTATACCGAAACCGTCAATGTCCGCGGTGTTACCCAGGCATTTCGTCACGTTGAAATCCTCGCAGAAGCCGGTGGCCGGGTAACTGCCACACCCGTGGCGCGCGGCGCGCGAGTCAATCGTGGTGATGTGCTCTGCGAAATTGCAGTGGATAACCGCGAAGCGGAATTGCAGGAAGCCCGCAGCCGTGAACTACAGTCAAGACTCGAGTACGAAGGGTCATTAGGCCTGCGTGAACGTGATCTGGTCTCTGAAGTGGCTGTTGCACAGCTGAAGTCAGCGCTTGATTCAGCAACGGCCGCTGTCGGACGCGCTGAACTGTCGCTGGACCGCACAAAAGTGCGCGCGCCTTTTAGTGGCATTCTTGAAACACGCGCCGTAGAAGTCGGTGACTACCTCAACGTCGGTGGCCAGTGCGGCTCATTGTTCGATGACCAGCCCATGCTGTTGATCGGGCAGGTACCCGAACAGAATGTCAGTAAACTGATCCCCGGCAACTCGGTCGATGGCATTCTGGTTACCGGGCAGCGGGTCTCTGGCAAACTGACCTACATTGCACGCGCTGCTGATCCGGTTTCACGCAGCTATCGCATTGAAGTCGAGCTCAATTCGGGTCAGGAGCCCATTCGCCAAGGTATCAGCACCGAAATTATGGTGGCGGCGTCCGACATCACTGCGACTATGATTCCGCCGTCCGCCATGACGCTTGATGATGCGGGCGTGGTAGGAGTGAAAGCGATCCACGACAACATCGTGACCTTCCACCCCGTTACCAT
>JBFZEG010000215.1:0-7026 GCA_041306975.1 Gammaproteobacteria bacterium
CCAGAAACCCAATCTGGTAAAGATCCACGATGCCATTGTTATAGAGCAGCGTTGTGGCAATCAGCAGAAGTGCGCCTGACACAAAAATGCCGATTCCGACACATGACTCTGCAAATGCCAGTCCGCTCACCACGATGGGCGCAAGATGCCGATTACTGGTTAACCATTCGGAAAATGCGGTTTCGATGTTGTTGTACTCAAGGGTCAGTTAAAAAGCCAGGGGGTGTGCAATTCAGTTTAGCAATTTACGCAGAACACCGGTGGTTGGATCTGCACAAAATCTGTTGGCGCCCGCTTGCAGCAGATTGACAACAGCAATAAAGGTGTGATTTATACTGTATAAGTATCCACGTATTTTGTTGGATCAATATCCGTTCACAGGTCAATCAGATGTCGTTGTCCGCCTTCCATCCTGCCAGTCGCGCCTGGTTTGAATCCACGCTAGGGCAGCCAACCCCGGCACAGGCTGAGGCCTGGCCTTCCATCAAGGCCGGTCGGCACACTCTGATTGCAGCGCCAACCGGCAGCGGTAAAACCCTCGCTGCGTTTTATGCTGCGATTGATGATCTGGTCTGGCAGGCACAGACGTCTGAATTACCGTCAGTAACCCGCATACTTTATATCTCTCCTCTCAAGGCGCTCAGCAATGATATTGAGCGCAATCTGCAGGTGCCGCTGGCCGGTATAGAAGATGAACTGTTTTTGCAGGGGGCGCATCCGGCAGGCATTCGCATCGCAGTGCGCTCGGGTGATACTCCGCAGGCCGAGCGGCAGAAGATGCTGCGCAAGCCGCCGCATATCCTAGTGACCACACCGGAGTCGTTGTATCTGCTGCTGACCAGTATCCACGGTCGCCAGATGTTACGCGGTGTCACCACCGTCATCATCGACGAGATTCACGCCATGCTCGGCGACAAGCGCGGTTCGCATCTGTCCTTGTCTCTGGAGCGATTACAGTCGCTGACTGATCAGCCGCTGCAGCGTATTGGCTTGTCCGCGACACAGAAACCGATTGCCATGGTAGCCAATTATCTGACGGGCAATCATCCTGCATCGGACTGTGTGATTGTCGACAGTGGGCATAACCGCACGCGCGATATCCGCATCGAGGTGCCATCCTCGCCGTTATCAGCACTGATGAGTAATGAGGTCTGGGGCGAGTTGTATGAAAGGCTGATTGAACTGATCAAACAGCATCAGACAACTTTGGTGTTTGTGAACACCCGACGCCTGTCGGAACGTCTGGCCATGGCCTTGTCTGAGCGTCTGGGTGCCGACAGTTTGTTTGGTGATGCCGGCGCCAGTTTGGTGAGTTCGCATCATGGCAGCATGAGCAAGGAGCGCCGGCACAAGGCGGAGCAGCAGTTAAAGGCCGGCAAGTTAAAGGTGCTGGTAGCAACCGCGTCCATGGAACTGGGTATCGATATCGGCGCCGTGGATCTGGTGGTCCAGTTTGCCTCGCCCAACAGTATTGCCACGTTTTTGCAACGTGTGGGCCGGAGTGGCCACTCAGTGGGCGGCACCCCCAAAGGCATTCTGTTTCCGCTCACTCGTGATGATCTGGTGGAATGTACCGCGCTGGTCGACAGCATTCGCCGCGTAGAGCTGGATAAAATTCTCATGCCTGAACAGCCGCTGGATATTCTGTCACAGCAGATCGTGGCGGAGCTGGCGGCGCGTCAGGATGAAGATCCCTCGCCGCAGTCCATGGATGAGTTGTTTGCGCTGATGACCCGCGCCTGGCCCTATCGCAATCTTGAGCGGTCAGTGTTTGATGAGTTGGTGGTGATGCTGGCGGATGGTTATTCCACCCGATTAGGCAGACGTGGCGCCTGGCTGCACCTTGATCGTATCAACCAGCGGGTCAGTGCCCGGCGTGGTGCACGACTCACGGCGCTAACCAACGGCGGTGCTATCCCGGATATGTTCGATTATCAGGTGGTGCTCGATCCTGATGACATTGTGGTGGGCAATCTGAATGAAGATTTTGCACTGGAGACTTTGCCGGGTGATATTTTTACCTTGGGTACACACAGCTGGCAGATGATGAAAGTGGATGGGCTCAAGGTGCGGGTGCGTGATGCGCATGGCCAAAAACCGTCGGTGCCATTCTGGATTGGCGAAGGTCCGGGCAGAACGGCAGAACTGTCTTTCTCGGTGTCGCGTTTGCGCGCCACAGTGGACGATTACCTGTTGAGTGAAGGGCCGGACAAGGCGGTGCTGTGGCTGACCGGTGAGTTGGCACTGCCACGGTCAGCAGCGCAGCAACTGGTGGACTATCTGCACGCCGGGCGTAAGGCGCTGCAGGTGATGCCGACGCAGGACACCATTGTCATGGAGCGTTTTTTTGACGAAGTCGGCGACATGCATGTGGTCATTCACGCGCCCTTTGGCAGTCGTCTGAACAAAGCCTGGGGGCTGGCACTGCGCAAGCGTTTTTGTCGCACGTTTAATTTTGAATTACAGGCGGCTGCCAACGAAGACAGCATTGTGATCTCGCTGGGGTCGGTACACAGTTTTCCTCTGGATGAAGTATTTAATTATTTGCACAGCAACTCGGTCACCGATGTGCTGACACAGGCCCTGCTGGACGCGCCGATGTTCGAAGTACGCTGGCGCTGGAATGCCACCCGTTCGCTGGCCATTCAGCGCAACCGCGCCGGAAAGCGTGTGCCGCCGCAGTTCCAGCGTATGGATGCCGAAGATCTGGTGGCGCAGGTGTTTCCCGATCAACTGGCGTGTCAGGAGAACATCACCGGCAAGCGCGAGATTCCTTTTCATCCCCTGGTGCAACAGACCATTCATGATTGTCTGACAGAGGCCATGGATATAGAAGGGCTGCTCGAGCTGCTGCGCAGATTTGAAGCCAAAGAACACACGTTGATTGCACTGGACTTGCGTGAGCCATCACCGTTTGCGCAAGAAATTATCAACGCACGGCCGTATGCGTTTCTGGATGATGCGCCGTTTGAAGAGCGGCGCACCAATGCCATTAAAAATCGCAGCTGGGTTGATCCGGCTGAAACCGATGCCTACAGTCGGCTGGATGAACGCGCCATCGCCCGTGTGCGTGACGAAGCCTGGCCGTTGATGCGTGACAGCGAAGAAGTCCACGACGGTTTGTATTGCGCCGGGTTTATGACCGAAGCGGAGTTGTCGTCATCAACACTGCAGCGCCTGTTTGATGGTTTGCATCAGCAGGGCCGTGTGTGCAGGGTGCTGGCAACAGACGTAACCCCCGCGATATTGCTGACGGCAGAAATGCTGCCCGCCTGGCGCGCGATTTTCCCCGCAGCCCTGTGTGAGCAGGAGCCGGTGTTGCCCGAAAAAATGTTGCAAGCCATTGAGGCCGATGCCGCCATACAAACGTTTGTGCGCAGACGGCTGGATGTGTCAGGCCCTGTCACCGCATTACAGCTGGAAGAAACAAGCGGCCTACCGGTTAAAAAAGTAGACATGGCGCTGCTGATGCTGGAGCGGGAAGGTTTTGTTTTCCGTGGCCGCTTTACACAGGCTAACGTTGCGCGTACGGATGATGCATCGCTGGAATGGTGTGAACGACGACTCCTGCAGCGCATTCACCGGTACACCCTCGATGCACACCGCGAGTCTATCAAACCGGTTTCCCTGCAGGCGTACACGCTGTATTTGTTCGGGCTGCATGAACTGCGCACGCAGACCATCAAACCCAAACCGGTGCCATTGCCTTCGGGACCACAAGCGCAGGCCTTGCTGCAACGAACCATGGACAGGCTCGATGGCATGTCTGCTCCTGCCGCAGCCTGGGAGGGCGATATCCTGCCTGCGCGCCTGAGTTTTTATGACCCGTCATGGCTGGATCTGTTGTGTGTGAGCGGACGCCTGGGCTGGGGGCGTTTTATCAGCCCAGCACCCATCAGTGCTATCCGCGCGGGTAGCAAACGCAGCGGCGGGCCGATCAAGACCACACCCATTTCGATTGCGTCGCGTATCAATATGGATGTCTGGCAACAATTGGCGGCGCCAGTACCGGCGGTTGTGCCAGACCTGTCGAGCAATGCCGAGATGGTGTTGAATGACCTGAAAAAGCGTGGCGCCAGCTTTTTTGCCGAGATCCGGCAACGTACCGCTTTGTTACCCGCTCAATTGGAGCAGGCGCTGTCAGAACTGGTCGCCAGCGGCTTGCTGACCAGTGACGGTTTTACCGGATTGCGTGCGCTGCTGACGCCGGATGCGCGCAAGCCTGCATTGCGGTCTGTGGCTGCCATGTCTGGCAGTTCAATCTCCGGCAATTCAATGACCAGCACGGTAATTCCTCGCATTTCAGGTTCCGCTGCAACTTCAGGGCGACAGCGTTCCCGACGCAGCGGTTACAGCGTGGAAGACGCTGGCCGCTGGTCTTTGTTATACAAGCCTGAGCCTGCAGAACTGGACGAGCCTGCGTTGGAGACACTGGTATCGGTATACCTGCAACGCTGGGGCGTTATCAGTCGCCAGATTGTGGCGCGTGAGAGCATTGCGCCCGCGTGGCGTGATCTGCTGCCGGTGCTGCGGCGTCAGGAACTGCAGGGCAAACTGCGCGGGGGCCGTTTTATCGAGGGTCTGGGCGGTGAACAATTTACCTTGCCAGAGAATGTGGCGCCTTTGCGTGAGGCAGCCACAAAACTGGCTGAGCGCAAAGCGCATCTGGAACGCGCAGGCAGCGAGCATGAAAAATTTATCAGCGACTTTAACGAGGCGATTTATTGCAGCCTGTCCGCCGTGGATCCGGTCAACAACCTGCCGCTGTTCCTGCCCGATGTAAAACTGGCCAAAACCACCCGCAACCGCCTGCTGTACAAGGATGGTGTGCCCGTTGCACTGCTGGACAATGAACAGGTCAGATTCCTGCGCGAGGTGCCGGCCGAGTTGCAGTGGGCGCTGGAGCAGTTGCTACGACGACATGATGTTAATCCGCGCCTGCGCAGTTATTTGGCATAAACAGTTATTTGGCATAAACAGCTACTTGGTTTAAACAGCTACTTGGCATAAACAGTGAGCTGTCATCAGCAGCTATCTGGCATAAGCAGTTATCTGCCATCAGCAGACAGGGGCACTTGACGCAGTTCTGTCCAGACTAGTAGCTGTGTTACGCTCCGGATATCAATGTGATAGCCCAACAGGCTGCTAACCCGGAGTTTAGGTCTATGGTATCCACCGCTACTGTTTTTCGTATTTTTCCACGTCTGATAATAGCGCTGGCGCTTGTGGTGCCGGGTAGTCTGTTTTTTGCCAAGGCCAATGCTCAAGCCGCCAGTTGGGAAGAGCTGACCAGTGATGCTGAGCATCAGGCGGGTTACTTCGATTTTTATTACAAGCCCGCAACCGGTCAGTTGCTGTTGCAAGTCGATCGTTGGAACGAAGATTTTTTGTATGCCAACGCGTTGTCCACGGGTATTGGGTCCAACGATATCGGACTTGATCGTGGCCAGGTGGGCGACAGCCGGGTGGTGCGCTTTGAGCGCCACGGCAACAAAGTATTTCTCAAACATATCAATCTGGATTATCGCGCTGACTCAGACAGCGCCGCGGAACGCCTGTCTGTGCAGGAAGCGTTTGCCGAATCCATACTCGCCGGTTTTACAGTGCTGGCCAGCAATGCTGACGCGGTGTTGATTGATTTGACAGATTTTCTGCTCACCGATGCGCATGGTGTGTCGGCGACACTGGCCAGCAGTCAGCAGGGAAATTACAGCGTCGATAAACAACGTTCGGCCATTTACATGGACAGAACCCGCAACTTTCCCCTGAACTCTGAGTTTGAAGCCCAGCTGACTTTCGCCGGCAATCAGCCCGGCAATCTGGTGCGTTCAGTGACACCCACGCCGGAAAGCATCACGGTGCGTCAGCACCACTCGTTTGTGCAATTGCCAGAACCAGGTTATCAGGAGCGCGCCTTTCATCCGGAATCCGGATTCTGGTCACGGGGGTATATGGATTATGCCGCGCCCATCAATCAGGACATGACGCGTCGGTATATTTCCCGTCACCGTCTGGAAAAGCGTGATCCCACAGCGGCCCGCAGCGAAGCGGTTGAACCGATTATCTATTATCTGGATGCCGGGGTTCCTGAACCGGTGCGCAGTGCATTGCTGGACGGTGCGCGTTGGTGGAATTCTGCGTTTGAAGCCATCGGTTTTGAAAATGCTTTCCAGGTAGAAATATTGCCGGAAGATGCTGACCCCATGGACATCCGCTACAACGTGATTCAGTGGGTGCATCGCTCCACGCGCGGCTGGTCTTATGGTTCCAGTGTGACTGATCCGCGTACCGGTGAAATTATCAAAGGCAAAGTGACATTGGGCTCATTACGGGTCAGACAGGATTATCGCATTGCTCAATCCTTGATAGGCCTTGCCACTGAAGGATCCGATCAGGCGATTCAGGAACTGGCGCTGTCTCGTATACGCCAGTTGTCGGCACATGAAGTCGGACATACCCTCGGTATTGCCCACAATTTTGCGGCCAGTGTAAACAACCGGGCATCGGTCATGGATTACCCGCATCCTTCTCTGGAGATCAGTGATCAGGGGGTGCTGGACGCACTCAATGCCTATGACATTGGGCTGGGGCTATGGGACTTCCAGACCATCAAATATGGCTACAGCCAGTTCGCTGACACCTCTGCAGAAGCAGCGGGGCTGGCCGCCATTCTGCAAGAGAACAAAGATGCCGGTCTGTATTACATCACCGATCTGGATACCAATGCAGAAGGCGGTGCCCATCCCTTGTCGCATCTGTGGGATAACGGCGCCGATCCGGTAGAGGAATTGCAGCGC
The DNA here is from genome assembly GCA_041306975.1 of Gammaproteobacteria bacterium. Taxonomy (GTDB): domain Bacteria; phylum Pseudomonadota; class Gammaproteobacteria; order Pseudomonadales; family Pseudohongiellaceae; genus Pseudohongiella. Next base: position 6,798 of record JBFZEG010000215.1, read on the forward strand.
CTGCTGGATGTGCGTGCTGACGCCTTGCAACGCTTTGGGTCCGATAATCTGCGTGTGGGCCAACCTTATGCCGAGCTGGAAGAGATTCTGGTGCCCTTGTACTTGTTGCATCGTTATCAGGTGTCGGCAGTGCATCGCCTGGTGGGAGGTACTTACTATGAGTATTCGGTTTACGACGGCAACTCACCACAATCGCCACTGGTTGTGCCGGTCGATGCCGCCCGTCAGT
>JBFZEG010000029.1:0-3144 GCA_041306975.1 Gammaproteobacteria bacterium
CCCACATCAACGATGCCGCGCCAAGGTTGCGGCAGCATGCGCGCCAGCAACACAAAACATACAATCATGCAGCTCAGAGCAATCGACATGATGCGTCGGCGCGGCGTAGCGTGGACATAGCCCATACAAAACAAAGGTGCGAGCAACACATGCACGGGTCTTGGATTGTTGGCGAGGTAACTGGCGCGGGCCACAACACGCGGGGCAAAAGCCAGATGAAATCCTTTGTATCCCTCTGCCCAGACCATGTAGGCGAACCAGCCCAACATCAACAGCCATTGTGTCTGCGACAGGTCGTATGTAGTCAATTCCAGAGCCACACCGCCAAGCCTGACGATGGCAAACGACAACAGCAGCAAAATCCCGCCAACACCCCAGATAAATCCGATAGATCTCACAACACTGTAACCCGCTGACGACTTGGTTCAAGGAGCCGGCATTATAGCCAGTTTAGACAACAGGCTGATAGGGAAGATATTGGGCCATCAAGGTATGCTGCTCACGCAAGAGCTCGGTCATCAGGCTGCGATACTCGTTGATATTGCCACGCTGACGCAGAATCTGACGCAACCGGGTGTTGATGGACTGGCAGTGTCTCCATCCCGCGGCTGAGTCAGACGGGCTGATCTCCAAATGCTCAGTCAGTGACTCGCTTTGGCTGGCCGGCGATCCCGGCTTTGCCTGCGGAAACAACATAAACAACTCATGAATGGCTTTTTGCGCTGCAATCTCAAGATGCGGTTCATCCAGCGGCCGCCAGGCGGCGGCCTGATCCAGCAACCTGCAGAGCACCCGATGCGCACGTCCCAGCACCAGGCGCAGTTTCTTGTGCTGTTGCAAACGCTCAGGCTCACGACTCAGGTGTTGATAACAATCCTGCATCTGTCTGGACAAGCTTTCCACCCGCATGACGCCCAACCGGCTGGCGCCCTCCGTCAGCAGCTGCAATTCGTGACAGATCTCGCCAAGACTGGTGCCCGATTGCCGGATGTCACCCAGCAAAGCAGACACAATGCCGTCCGGTTTTGGCAGCTGATGTAATCCCGCAGCCAGCATCTGATGTTCCAGTCGGTCACCCGCCTGAGGCCGCCTACCCGCACAAATTTCAGCGGCCGCCAACTGGTTGAACAACTCATCGGGGGGCAAAACTCCGTGTCCTGCTGATTGACGCAGATCGCTGATGATGTTGCACAGACTGTTGAGATCCGCATCGCTGAATACCTCTGGTCGCAGCAGGCCGTGACAGCTGTAATGGTACAGACACGCCGCAATCATTTGCCAGCCCTGCCATGTTGAATGCTCTGCAAAACTATGCTCCGCGCTTATCTGCAGTGACGCACGCAGTTTGTAAACACTAACCATCATGGCTGACAGTCGCTGATGAACGGGTTTGATGCTGCCGAGAGTAGCGGCGATAACCGCCAGCATTGTTTCCAGCCAGACAGCACTGTCGCCCCCCACCATTGGCCTGCTCTGCGGGCAGTTGTAATGACCACCATAACGTTCTGCCAGAGAGGCCTTGAGCGTCGGGTGATTTGCCGGCATAACACCCAGAGCGCACAGGATCAGACACAACTCGGTTGGCTCGGGCTGAATGATCTGCCGCTGCAAAATACGCATCACTTGCCTGGTTTTGTCCGATCCGGCCACCGGGTGATGGTCGGGCGGCGCTGACACCACATCGGTTGCCAACAGACTCTCGATGCGCCAGATAAAGTGATGTACCGTGCCACTGGCAATGGCCGCAGCCGACAGGTGTTCAGCAGCATGCAGAAACGACAAGGCATGACATAAGCGCTGTGCACGGGCAGCGCACGGCGTGGCCCCCAGAATGGATGTTAACTGCACCGCCGGTGATGACTGCAGCAGTGCATAGATATCCGCGACCATGTCACGGATCAATGCGTTCAATGTCGTCACGGCATCAGACCCTACACTCGAACCGCTGCCAGCGTCAGCGGTCATCGTCTGCTGATCGTTGCCGTCGGATAAATTCAGCTCTTGCTTAGACTCAGGCTTAGACTCAGGCTCTGCTGGCCGCTCCGGGTGAGACAGCGCGGCCTGTCTCAGCGGCTCCAGCAAGTGCAGCAGTTGTTGCGCCAGAACGGCGGCTCCCGCGCGCCGATTCAGCACATGCTTGATGCCTCTGGCCGCCGCCCACAACAGATCCGACTCCAGCCGGCGATCACTCAACAGCACAACGGGCGACTTTGTCTGACGCGCCAGTGCAGCGGCTAGCGAGAATCCATTAGATTGATGACGCATCAACTCAACCAAAATCAGGTCAGCACGATGCGATCGCCGCCACACGCGATAATCACCAAGGTTTGCGACATACACAACGTCATGCTCGCCGTTGAGCGCCAGCATCAGACTGCCGGCCAACTTTTGCGCATGGTCAGTATTGTCATCAATGATCAGAAAACAGGCCATCCAGCAATGACTCCCTGTGCATGGGCGCGCCCGCGTCTGTGCGTTGCGCAAGCAGGCTGCTGAACGCGGCACGCAACTCTTTGCTGCGAAAAGGTTTTTCAAGGCAGGCGTCAGCACCTGCCAGCTCTGCCCTGACCGTATCAACCAGTGCGTGACTGCCCGTCAGAATCAGTACCGGTAAAGACACAAAGTCGGGGCTTTGACGCAGCAGCGAACACACCTGAATGCCACCAAGCCGGGGCAGATCACTGGCGATCAGCAAGATATCCGGCCGCAGTTCCGGTAACCGGCACAACACTTCAAAGCCATCAACAGCCGTCATCACCTGACAACGGGACTGTGACAACATCGATGTCAGCTGCTCACGCAGCAACACCCCGGCATCTGCCAACAGCACGCGCACGGGTTTGTTGACCGTGTTTATGCCAACAGAGTCCGCGACTGGCGGTCTGGTATTCACGTGCATGGCTTCTCCTCCCTCAGCAAACCCCGGATATCCGGTTCACAAGGGTTGTAGCACAGCATAGCGGCGGCTGCCCGAAACCCTGCACTGGCATGTTATGATGCCCGCTATTCAAGGCTTGACGTCCACAGAGAGACATATCCATGCAGATCAGACTCGGCATCGTGATGGATCCCATCGACCGTATCAATTACAAAAAGGACACCAGTCTTGCCATGCTGGTGGCCGCGCAGGAGCGCGGCTGGGAA